>CAZCWQ010000006.1:0-50876 GCA_964502365.1 uncultured Desulfobacterales bacterium
AAAGAATCCCCCTGTTAAGGGGGTGATTAAGTCAGAATCACCTCAGCACGAGGCCTTGTTATCCGTGCGGCTGACTTCATATCAGGCTCTAGCTAATTCGTCAACTGTCTGAACAGACTGGGCGGGCATGCCTGGATATTTGCATTCATGTGCAGTATGTGATAATCGCTAGGCCTCTTAGACGTTGTGTGCTCAGCGAGTGCCGCTCCGATAAGAAAATAGTGTGGAAAAAGGAGGAAAGGTAATGAAGGAAGTCAGTGAATTGAATTTGCCCGATGATGTCCGCTATGCAGAAGATCATGAATGGGCAAGAGTTGAGGGCGATAAGGTAAGAGTGGGTCTTGATGACTATGCCCAGGATCAGCTAGGAGACATTGTTTTTGTTGAATTGCCTCAGGTGGGTGATGTCTTTAAGCAAGGGCAGGTATTCGCGACCGTGGAATCTGTCAAAGCTGTTTGCGAATGTTACCTGCCTGTGGGCGGAGAGATTATTGCCGCAAACACGGCGCTTGAAGAATCGCCTGAACTGGTAAACCAAAGTCCATACGGAGACGGATGGATGGTTGATGTCAAGCCGACTGATCTATCTGAAATGGACGTCCTCATGACTAATGAGGCTTGCCTGAAAAAGCTTAAAGGAGCAGAGTAAATGCTGTACTTGCCGCACACCAGCGAAGATATTGCTTCAATGCTTGAGGCTGTGGGGGTGGGTGACCTTGACGGGCTTTTCTCTACGGTTCCTGAGAATTGCCGCTGTAAGGGCGGTCTCAACCTGCCCGATGCACTGACAGAGTGGGAATTGAATGACCACATGGGGGCTCTTTCTACCAGTATGGCGGTCTTTCCGGAATACAGGGTGTTTATGGGAGCAGGGAGTTATGAACATTTTATTCCTGCGTCAGTATCTTACCTCTTGGGTCGCTCCGAGTTTGTGACATCTTATACTCCCTATCAGCCGGAAATGAGCCAGGGAACACTTCAGGCGATCTATGAGTATCAGACACTTGCTGCCCGACTCCTCGGCATGGAAGTGGCAACCGCATCGCATTATGATGGCGCCACAGCCCTGGCCGAAGCACTCCTTATGGCGGTTCGCATAACCAAGCGAAAGAAGGTCGCTATTTCAAGCCTGATTCATCCTCTTTATCGTCGTGTGGTTCAGACCTATTTTGAGCCTACGGGTTATGAGGTTGCAGAACTCGGGTATCTTGACAGCGGTGTGACCGATGCTACCAAGCTGGACAAGATGGAGGATCTCGCCGCTGTTGCAATCCAGTCACCAAATTTTTTCGGATGCATTGAAAGCCTCCAGACCCTTGGAGAAAAGGCCCACGAAAAAGAGGCGCTTTTTGTTGCTTCTTTCACGGAGGCCCTTTCTTGCGGCCTATTGAAGAGCCCTGGTAGTCAGGGCGCCGACATCGTGAGCGGAGAGGGGCAGAGCCTTGGCATTCCGCGTTCTTTCGGAGGGCCAGGACTCGGGATGCTTGCAAGCGGCAAGAGGTTCATGCGCAGCTTGCCCGGTCGCCTGGTGGGCCGGACCAAGGACCTGGACGGAAAAAGAGGCTTCGTGTTGACCCTTGCAACCAGGGAGCAACATATCCGCCGAGAAAAGGCCACATCCAACATCTGCACCAACAACAGCCTCTCTGCGCTGGCTGCTGCCATGTATATGGCCTCTGTCGGGGGAACCGGCATACGACGGCTTGCCAGCCTTAACCATGACAAGGCAGAGTATCTCAAAAAGGAGCTGAAAAGCGCAGGATTTACTATCACGTTTGACAGTCCAACCTTTAATGAATTCGTCGTTGAATTCCCTGCCGGCTTTGAGACTACTTACAGGCGCCTTTTGGAGAAGAAGATAGTAGTAGGTCTTTCCATTGCCCCCTACTATCCTGAACTTACCAACCACTACCTTTTGTGCGTAACGGAAACCAGGACAAAGGAAGATATGGATGCCCTGGTCAAAGAGGTTAAGTCATGAAAGAATCATTAGGTACTACAGGCCTGATACTAAACGAGTCGCTCTTGTGGGAAAAAGGGAGAAAGGGAAGATGCGGATTTTCTCTTCCCAGGCGCGACGTTGAATACTACCCTCTGGATCAGGAAGTCATTGGCCAAGGGCCTGACCTTCCGGATTTGAGCGAGGTAGACATTGTGCGCCACTATACCAGGCTCGCCCAGTGGAATTTCGGGGTGGATACCGGTATGTACCCATTGGGTTCATGCACCATGAAGTACAGTCCGAAGACCAACGAAAAACAGGCAAGCCTTCCAGGGTTTACTGCGGCTCATCCCCTGATGCCCGCCGGTCTGTCCCAAGGGGCGCTCAAGATTATGTTTGAACTGGGGCGGTATCTTGCCGAGATCACCGGTATGGACGCAGTCACCCTTCAACCCGCGGCAGGGGCCCACGGAGAGCTGACAGGGATGCTCCTTATCCACGCCTTTCACAAGGGTAGTGGCGGGAAGCGTTCAAAGATTATTGTTCCTGATACTGCACACGGCACAAACCCTGCCAGTGCAGCGCTGTGCGGTTATCGTCCTGTGTCAGTAACATCAAACGAACAGGGGATCCTTTCTGTGGAGGCCGTCGCAGAGATCATGGACGAAGACACAGCAGGCATTATGGTGACCAACCCTAACACGCTCGGTCTTTTTGAAGAAAACATCCAGGAAATAGCCGAAATAGTTCACAGCAAAGGCGGGCAGGTCTATTGTGACGGTGCAAACGTCAATGCCGTCATGGGTGTAGTAAAGATGGGCGAGATCGGAGTTGACCTAATGCAGCTGAATATGCACAAGACCTTTTCAGCGCCCCATGGAGGTGGGGGGCCAGGTTCTGGTCCGGTGTGTGTCAAAAAGCACCTGGAACCGTTTTTGCCTGTTCCCCGCGTGGTGCAGGAAAACGGTAAGTTTATCCTTGCCGAAAACTATCCTGAATCCATAGGCAAGGTTGCAGCCTTCCATGGTGCCTTTGGTGTCATGATAAAGGCATACAGCTACATTCGCAGCATGGGGCCGAAGAATCTGAAAAAGGCCAGCCAGCTTGCCGTTTTGAATGCCAATTATATCAAAGAAGAACTGAAAGGGACTTTGCATCTTCCCTACGACAGACCATGCATGCATGAATGCGTCTTTTCCGACAAAAATCAAGCGGCTCAAAAGGTTGCTACTCTCGATATGGCCAAGCGGCTTATGGAATACGGATTTCACCCGCCTACCGTCTATTTTCCCCTTGTCGTGCACGGCGCGATTATGATCGAACCGACTGAGACAGAGTCCAAAGAAGATCTCGATCAGTTTATCAACGCATTCAAAGCCATTGCCAGTGAGGCCATAGAAGACCCGGACTTGCTGTACGAAGCACCAAGAACGTGCAAGGTGAGAAGACTCGACGAGGTAACAGCAGCGCGAAAGCCATGCCTGGCGGGGTGAACGGGGTGTAATGCCCTATTTCACGACACAAGATGGTTGCAGGCTTTTCTATGAAACGCAAGGAGTAAAATCGTCTAAGCGGGTTGTTGTTTTTTTAAACGGCACCATGCAGACGACATTGCACTGGAAAACGCATGCCACAGCCCTCAAAGACCATTTCCAGGTGGTTATGTACGATGCCAGAGCCCAAGGACAAAGCGATCTGAGTGGTAGGGAGCTGTCGCTTGAAGTTCACGCAGAAGATTTTTCTCAATTACTGGATTATCTGAGGGTTGAAAAAGCACACCTTGTAGGCTTGAGCCATGGGGCCAAGGTTGCACTGGCCTATGCGGCTCAGTCACCTGAACGCGTTGATCGGCTGGTGTTGTGCAGTGTCGGCGCAACCTCTACCTGTCGAAGCAAACTGCTTGTGAAGTCATGGCTTAGAGTTCTGAACGATTCTGGTCTTGAGACTATGGTGTGGTTTTCTCTTCCTATTGTTTTTGGAGAGAGTTTTCTAAAGCATAGACAAAGGATTCTGGATAGTATTGTGAAAGGCATCACTACAAGGAACAAGAAGGAGGCCCTTATCTCCCACTTTGAAGCTATGATTACTTATCCCCCGCTTTCTCAGATAGCGCAAGACGTTCACACACCTACCCTTGTAATCTCTGCCTCTGACGATCCACTTGTGACGCAAGAAGGTGCAAGGACGCTTGCTGCACTTTGTGGCGGACAGCATAAACGACTCATTGGGGTGGGCCATACCATTCCCGCGGAAGCCCCGGAATTGTTCAACGAAACTACATTAGCATTCTTGGGTGACACATAGAGTGAACACGATGGGAATTTCTGAAACGTGAAGTAATATATTGCCACAGCGCTTTAGGTGTATGAAAAACCTCTGGGTACTGATAGCTTTTCTTTTCTTCCGAGCCTTTCGGCAGTCACTCAGAAAAGGTGTCAGTGCCCTTCGTGGCGATTGAGAACATTTTCATAAGGCTAAACTGATACTACATACTCATGTCCAACCACCCAGAAAACCGATGGCTCTGCGTTGAACTTCCTGTTATCGAATACAGGGAGGCATGGGACCTTCAGCATGACCTTGTAGCTGCGAGAAAAGACAAGATCGTTGACACCAATGTGATCTTACTACTGGAACATTTTCCTGTTTTTACCCTAGGCCGGAGAGGCGGGCTGGACAATCTGAGGATGTCTGAGGATTTCTTGCAGGAAGCAGGAGTCGGAGTGATTCAAGTGGAGCGAGGCGGAGACATTACTTATCACGGACTTGGTCAGCTCGTTGTCTATCCGATCATTGATCTGGGAGTTTCCAGATTGGGCGTTGCGCGCTATGTGGAAAATCTTGAGGAATTGATGATTCGAACTGCTGCTGACTGTGGAATTACTGCTGAAAGGAATCCCAGAAACAATGGAGTGTGGGTTGGCAATAATAAACTTGGAAGCATCGGCATAGCTATCCGCAAGGGAATCTGCTTCCACGGCTTGGCACTCAATGTCAATCTGTCTCTGGAGCCTTTCAGCTGGATCAATCCTTGCGGTCTTTACAATACAGGTATGACATCCATGGAGCGAGAGCTTTCACGCAGTGTGTCTATGGATCAAGTACGCCGGAGTGTAAAACGGCACCTCGAAGAGGTTTTCGGCGTGGAGCTTGTTGCAACAAGCCCGTCAGAACTCCGGGCGGTCTTGAAGAAGTGAGTATATTGGCCACAGACCCACACGGACATACACAGACGGAGAGGTTTGAATAACTCCTGATGAGCGTTCAAAGGAGTTATTCAAACGTCTTAGACTTTGGAGACTGCGCGTCTGTGGCTGATAAGAAATCGAAAATGCACAACCAAAAGCCCCAGTGGCTAAAGCGGAGTCTTCCAAAAGGCCCTGCATATGAAAAGGTCAGGGGTCTGCTGAAGAAGAACCGGCTTCATACAGTGTGTCAGGAAGCCAAGTGCCCCAATCTCTGGGAGTGTTTTTCCCAACTGACTTCAACCTTTCTGATTATGGGACCTGCTTGCACGCGCAACTGCCGGTTTTGTGCGGTGGCACACGGACCGTCTGGCCCGCCTGATCCCGAAGAACCGGCCAGAGTAGGCCAAACCGCACAACACATGGGTTTGAACTATGTGGTTATTACCTCTGTTACACGAGATGATCTGCCTGACGGCGGGGCCAGTTTCTTTGCAGAAACAATCAAAGAGATTAGCAAAAGGATGCCTGATGCTATTGTGGAGGTTCTAATACCAGACTTTCAGGGGGACACGGATGCGCTTCTAACAATCATAAGGGCCCATCCCAATGTCTTGAACCACAATCTGGAAACCGTGCCCCGTCTTTATGCGTCAGTGCGGCCACAGGCTGACTACAGTCGCTCCCTAGAAGTCCTGAAACAGGCCAAAGAGTACGACCCAACCATACCCACGAAGTCGGGCCTTATGCTCGGGCTCGGAGAATCTTCCAAAGAGGTCGAAAAAACTCTGGAAGACCTTCTTGATGCAGGGTGCAACATCGTCACGCTGGGTCAATATCTTCAGCCTTCAAAGGAACACATACATGTGGAACGCTTTGTGAGTCCCGAAGAGTTTGATCATTGGAGAGAGACTGCCCTTAGTATGGGCTTTTCAGGAATTGCCAGTGGGGCATTTGTGCGCAGTTCCTATCATGCAAAAGAACTCTATCGCGGTAACGAAACCTTTGCACGGCTGCTTTGAACGCCCACCATAGAAAGACATCAAGTGCCCATTAGTCCTTCTGTAATTTTTGCCACTCGTTTGGCGATGGCCAGGGATGCTGTGAGCCCCGGGCTGTCGATACCAAGCAAATTAATGAAGTTAGGATATTGAGGATCGGCACAGATAACAAAGTCAGCAAAATTTTTCAGGCGAGCTTGGACGCCTGCTTGGTACCATATCAGATCCTCCTCCCTCAACCCTGGGAAGAAGGATCTGACCTGTTCTACAAAGACTCTGGCAGGGCTCCAAGTCCCCGTCCCGGCGTGTCCATTCTCAACCGGCACAAGCTTGGGACCGACCGTAATAGTTGAGCCCAGAGCTGATGGCCAGGACACATTTGCAAAGGTGGGAGTAAGATGTATCCCCACAGTGAAATGACGGCCGCTGGGTGTGAGAACTGACGTGGGTGCAGGATATATATTCATGCCTGTCAGGTTCAGCTCCTGTCGTTTGTGTGCGTAAAATTTATAGCTTTCCCCCCTAACCGGATCAAGCTCGTACGGTGAACTTTTGTTTAACAACCTGGCCATGCGGTCAGCATCCACACCCGCAGCATTGATGACTATCCTAGCCCTAATCTTGTCTATTGCTCCATCACGGTATCGAGCAGTAAGCTCAATAAGATCCCCTTCGCCATGCAGGTCCAGTACTTCGGTATCCACCATGAACTGCGTGCCTCCCTGTTGAGCAAGGGTGTGGAGGCGGTAAACCAGTGAGGTCGGTTCTACAATTCCAGCGCTTGGCACCTTCAGGGCAGATTCAGCCCTAACATTGGGCTCCAGATCTTTGACTAATGCGCCGGCAATCTTTTCCACGCCGGACAACCCGTTTTCTCCTGCCCGATCCAGGTAGAGATCCAGGATGCTGTCTTCCTCTGCTGTTGTGGCAACAATGAGCTTTCCGGTTTTTAGCGCAGGCACACGGTGTCGCTGGCAGAATTCATAGAGAAGCCGGTTTCCTTCCACACAAAGGATTGCCTTTTCAGGCCGTGTCTCTTGATCATAGTAAATGCCGGAATGAATTACACCTGAATTACGGCTGGACTGGTTCTCTCCCTTGGTGATTCCAAGATTCTTCTCAAAGAGGAATATCCCGTCGTACCTGTGGGAAAGCTCCCTGGCAACTGCACAGCCAATAACGCCCCCACCAATAATGGCTACTGCAATGTCAGTGGACAACCAGGACTCCTTTCTTGCCTCACTGCACTCGCCAGCCCTGCTGGGCAAGACACTTGCTTCTTGGATCACAAGACAAAAACATCTTGTGCCGTACACCTAACGTTTTTGAAAAGGCTAAACTCTTGTCTTGTATCTTTGCGATTGTACCTCACGCTTCAACTTTTTGCCATGCATAACCAAGAACTCCATCTTATTCAAGCAAGACGCTCAACTTGTTGCTTACGCTGATTGTTCCGCAACCTTTGACCGACTTGCTCTCCGTACAGCCGCCCCGAAGCGCGGGAGAGTCTTCACCAAACCTTGAAGTTTGTGCGTCTGGGGTCTCGTAATAAGACTTTACGCATTAGAAAGTGCTCACCCACAAGAACTGTTGACATTGTACATAATTTTTGATACTTAGCTTTGCCTGAGACTTTTGCACAACCTCGAAAATCTTATACCAAAGACCGTGACGAAGTTATGCAAAAAAGGTCTCGTCCTAGCTCCAGGAAATAGAGGTATCGTTAACACTGAGCACACGCTCCAACGCCCCGTAGGGGAAGTTGGATTTTTTTGTCAAAAAACGAACGAAGGAGGAATATGTTATGTCATTTAGTAGACCGAATCGTAGTGCTGCCACCATTACCACGACCCGTGTGGAACCTGCACCCATCTCCGGGATCTGTGTCACCTGCCTTGATGGCTGTGAGGGACCCTGTGAGATCGGACGTTCTGCTTTAAAGGGACGGGAGATGATCTATCCTCAACCGTTCGGAAAGATCACCGCAGGTGCTGACAAAGATTACCCCGTTGATTTCTCCCATTTTAACATTCAGGGGACCTGTGTGGGTGCCGTTGGGGTCGATGCCGACCCGGATGTTGCCACCTTCCCTGCAGTAGATTGTACCACGGCTGTGGGAGCGGATGGAGGTATCAAGCTTGACTTCCCCGTATTCACAGGCGCAGTCGGATCCACAGACATTGCCCGGATCAACTGGGAGGATATGGCCGTTGGTGCCACTATTTCAGGCATCATCGTTGTGGCAGGTGAGAACATCTGCGGCATGGACCCACAGGCGGAATTCAAAAACGGCAAGATTGACAAATCTCCTGAAATGGAGCGTCGCATTAATGCTTACAAAAAGTGGTATGACGGTAAAGGTGGGATGATCGTCCAGGCAAACGTGGAAGACACAAAGCTTGGGGTGCCCGAGTATGTAATCGAAAAGCTCGGCATTGAGATCTTTGAGCTAAAGTGGGGACAGGGCGCCAAGGACATAGGCGGAGAGGTAAAACTGCCCAGCATTGAAAGGGCCTTGCAACTCAAGGAGCGAGGCTATATTGTCCTGCCTGATCCGGCAAATCCTGCGGCCCAGGAGGCATTCAAGGCCGGTGGCATTTCTGAATTTGAAAGGCACTCAAGACTAGGAATGGTGGATGAGGAATCTTTTTACAAATCCGTGGAGCACCTACGAAATGTGGGGGCAAAATATGTGACCTTGAAAACCGGGGCCTATCGTCCAGCAGACCTTGCCCGTGCCATAAAGTATTCATCTGAGGCAAAGATAGACTTATTGACCATTGATGGCGCTGGTGGCGGTACCGGTATGAGTCCCTGGCGGATGATGAATGAATGGGGCATCCCAACAGTCCAACTCGAATGCCTGACTTACCAGATGTGCGAACGCCTAAAAACCAAGGGCGCCTATATTCCTCCTATTGCCATTGCCGGCGGGCTGTCCTTAGAGGACCATATATTCAAGGCCCTTGCACTGGCTGCACCATATGTCAAGGCCATATGTCTGGGCCGAGCCATGATGACGGCTGCCATGGTAGGTAAGACCCATGGCAGAATGATGGCCGACAAGATGGATCTGGAGGGTGAGGACATTGGTGAAGGGTATCTGAAACTTTTTGCTGTGGGCGCTGAATTAAAGGAGCGGTTCGGAGAGGACTTTGAGGGGCTTCCGCCCGGAGCTATCGGAATTTATTCCTATATCGATCGACTGCGCCAGGGGCTTCAGCAACTCATGGCAGGAGAAAGAAAATTTGCGTTGCAGTACATTGAACGAAATGATCTTGTCGCACTCACGAGAGACGCTGCTGATGTATCCGGCATCCCTTATGTCATGGATTCGGACAAGGAAGAGATCGACAAGATTTTAGGATAGCAAACAATCTGCAAGATGAAAGGAGAAAGAGATGCTCAACGTTATCTGTAAGCATAATTGTAAGGATTGTTACGCCTTCAGGGTCTGCGCAGTCCATGCAATAAAGGATCAACAAGGCTCCATTTACGTGGAGACCGATGAATGTATCGGGTGTTCGTGCTGCAAAACGGCATGTATATATTTTGGCTACAAGGCCCTGGAAGACAAGACAGCAGAGTGGTTGAAAGGAGCCGCCTAATATCCTGATCATTGGTCATTGGGCGAACAAAGAAGGCCCTTTGTTCAAGGTCGTACTGGACACTGAGTCTGAGCGACCAAGTGGCGACATATGTAACCCCGAACGAAGTGAACTTATTTTATGCACGGCAGGACTGGCAGGTGCCTCAGGGTCAACCTGAGTAAGGGCAATTATCAGGTTGAGCAGATCTCCAGGGAACTCATGGAGAAGTTTTTGGGAGGACGTGGGCTGGGTGCCAAGGTCCTGTTTGATGAGCTTGACCCACTAGTAGATCCTTTGTCACCTGACAACAGGATCGTTTTTGTCTCAGGTCCACTGGTGGGAACAGGGGCTGTCACCGGAGCATCATGCAATGTGGTTACGAAGAGCCCACTGTCGGGAACCATGGCGTGTGCCAAACTGCGCGGGCACTTCGGGGCCGAGTTGAAGTACTGTGGATTCGATATGATTATCGTCGAGGGCAAGGCAGACTCTCCGGTCATCCTTTCCATTTTGGACGACAAGGTCAATATCCAGCCGGCCCTTGAATACTGGGGCAGAACCACCTCACAAACAGAAGAGATGTTTAAGGGGAGCTTGGGAGACAAATGGGCGGGCCGGGAGACCTATCTGTTGTCCATCGGCCCGGCTGGAGAGAAACTGGCTCCCCTTTCAAACATCGTGAACGACGGTTTTCTTTCAGTTGGCGGGGGTGGCACAGGAGCCGTCATGGGAGCCAAAAATCTCAAGGCCGTTGCCGTTAAAGGCAACCACTCCGTCACAGTGGCTGACGGAAATCGTTTTGTCCAAGTGGTAACCACCCTCATCAATAAGCTAGACAACTCTCCTCTGATCTCTCAGTCTATGTCCTCTTGGGGGCCTGCATTTCTGGTAGACGCCTGCTCCGAAAAGGGGATATTGCCTTTTAAGAATTTCCAGACGTCTTCGTCTGAGCAGGTAAATAGCGTCGGAACACAGGCTTTGTCTGATTCTTTTGTACTGAGAAGCCGAGGCTGTTTTGCCTGTCCAGTGGCGTGCATAAAAAAGATGGACGCGGATGACCGTGACCTCAAGGCAGAAGGCATGGGCCCTACCTATCTGGCTATCGGGGCCCTTGGTCTTAACTGCGATATTACGGATCTCGCAGCGATTTCCAAAGCCAACATGATCTGTGCTGAAATGGGCCTGGACCCTGTTGCAGCTGGTGGGACAGTAGCCGCAGCTATGGAGTTGGTTGAAAAGGGAGTGGTCTCAAAGGATGACCTGAAGCTCGATCTGAGGTTTGGTCATCCAGATGACCTGCTTCAGGCCTTGACGCTTATGTCCACAAAAAAGGGACATGCAGGGCGGATAGGCCAAGGCGCCAGGGCCCTGACAGAGGAACATGGGAACCCAGAGCTCTTCATGGGTGTCAGAGGTATACCCATGGGTCCGTTTGACCCACGATCCATACAGGGTATGGGGCTTCACTTTGCCACGTCTCACTATGGCCCACACCATGTCTATGCTTACACCTTTCTTGAAGAGGTGCTGAATATCCGAGAGAGTTTGGATCCCTGGACTGCCGAAGGCAAACCCGAGCTGGTAAAGCATTATCAGGACATGATGGCAGTGATAGATTCACTGGGCCTGTGCAGCTGGCCGCTGCTGGGGCTGAAGATCAACAATATTGTTCCCATGGTCAACTCCTGTCTTGGCACAAGTTACAAGGTGGACGACCTGCTCGAAATTGGGGAGCGCATTTGGAATATGGAGAGACTGCTGCACATTAAGACCGGATTTGACGAAACTCATGACACTCTTCCCCAAAGGTTTTTCAACGAGCCCATCCCGGACGGGCCGGCCAAAGGGCACGTGAGCATGGTCAATGAGATGCTGCCCAAGTATTACGAGCTTCGCGGTTGGAATGAGGAGGGCAAGCCGCGGCCGGAAACCCTCTGACCACTCGACTGATCGACCACTCAACTACTCGACCACCACGCAGGGAAAAAGATGGCAAGGATAAAGATTGATCATACCAAATGCACGGGTTGCAGACACTGTGAGACTGCTTGTTCCCTGAACCATGTGGCTGGGGTGGCCAACCCCAGACGGGCAAGAATCAGAGTCTTCAGGGAAGGCGCTGCCTACTTTCCTACTATTGCCGGCCCCTTTGTTGATGCAGCATGTACTTCCAAGCTGGATGTTAGGATAGGCGATCAAAAGTACGATATGTGCTTGCTCTGTCGTGCCTCCTGTCCGGAAAAGCCGTTTTTTATTGAAGCTGAAACGGGCTTTCCCCTGAAGTGTGACTTCTGCGGTATCCCTCCCAGCCCATCTTGTGTTAGGTGGTGTAATTCAGGGGCCTTGGAGTTGGTTGAAGATTGAGGGCTTCTTAAAAAGCCCATCTGCCGTTCGACAAGCTCACGGCCCTGAGGAGGGCCGAAGGGCGGCGTTGCGCTTCATCTTTCGTCGTTGCGACGTACCATAAGTACGCCTCACTCCTCAATATTTGCGCGCCTTGCATCTAGAGCTTTTTACTGTGCCGTCAACCTGATGACTTTATTCAATTTCATCGTTATTTTGTTCCGGCTTGTCCTGGTTAGGAACTTATTCCTTAGTGCTGTCAAATGACTGCTTACGATAACAAGAACAACATCATCGGGGCCGTAATGGTCGTGGGTGGTGGCATTGCCGGCATACAGGGAGCCACGGATTTGGCCGATGCCGGTTTCTACGTCTATTTGGTCGAAAGGGCCGCTGCCATCGGCGGCGTCATGGCCGGCCTGGACAAAACCATCCCTACCAATGACTGTTCCATCTGAATTCTGGCTCCAAGGCTCGTGGAGTCCGCCAGACACTCCAACATTGAAATCATTACCCGTGCCACAGTGAGAGAAGTCTCTGGCTCTGCCGGGAACTTTGTTGTGGAGGTCCTTAAACAACCCCGATACGTGGATGAAACAAAATGTACAGCTTGCGGGGTTTGCGCCACCTATTGCCCTGTTCCGGTCCCCGATCCCTATGACCAAAACCTGTCCCATCGCCGGGCAATCCACATCCCTTATGCTCAGGCTGCCCCGTCTGCATATGTGGTTGATCCTGACTATTGCTTATTCTTAGACAAACAAGAGTGCAAGCAATGTACCCGCACATGTGAAGCTCAGGCCATCAATTTCGATCAAAAGCCGGAGGTTTTAACCTATCAGGTGGGAGCGGTCATCTTGTCCCCTGGCTTTTCAAGCTTTGATGTTATGCACGTTGCTGCTTCTGTTTACGCTGATTCTCGCAACGTTGTTACCGGCAAGGAATTCGAGCGTATCTGCTGTGCCTCTGGACCCTATATGGGAAAGATCCAGAGGCCTTCGGACCTGAGAAAGCCTGACAAGATTGCCATTGTTTTGTGCGTGGGCAGCAGGGACAAGTCTTGCGGCAACGCTTACTGTTCGGCGGTATGCTGCAAGTATGCGGTCAAGGATGCCATTGTGGCCTTGGAGCATGAGCCTGATCTTGACATCACGATATTCTTTATGGACATGCGCATGTATGGCAAGGGTTTTGAGACGTTCTATGAGCGTGCCAGGGCCGAGGGGGTAAAATTTGTACGAAGCCGGGTATCTGAGATCAAGGAAGATGTTGCGACCAATGATCTTACCTTAAAGTACGTGACAGAAGATGGTGTTTTGAAGAAGGACACCTTCAACCTGGTGGTGCTTGCCCACGGTCTTGAGGCCCCTGAAGGCAACAGCAACCTGGCTCTTGCCACAGGCATTGGGCTAAATGAGTATGGTTTTTGTAAAACAGGGCTGTTTTCACCCCTTGATACTACCAGAGAAGGGATTTTTGTAGCCGGTGCCTTTCAAGGGCCGAAATCGATACCAGACAGCGTCATCCAGGCCGGGGGCGCTGCTGGATCAGCGGCCGAGCTATTAGCGCCGGCCAGGGGCACGCTTGTAACGGAAAAGACATATCCTGAGGAGCGCGCAGGGCTTGATGAGTCGCCCAGAATCGGGGTGTTCATGTGTCACTGCGGCAAGAACATTGCCGGTGTTGTTGATGTTGAGGCGGTGAGCAAGTATGTGCGGACTTTAGATGACGTGGCCACGGTAGAGACGAATCTTTACTCTTGTTCTTCAGATACCCAGGCTCTGATTGCACAGACCATAGCCGAGCAGAATCTTAATCGCGTGGTGGTTGCAGCTTGCACACCGCGCACCCATGAGCCACTGTTTCAGGACACCCTAAGAGAAGCGGGTCTTAACAAATGTTTAGTTGAGATGGTTAACATACGGGACCAGTGCTCGTGGGTGCACATGCACGAAAAGGAGGCAGCCACAGAGAAGGCCAAGGAACTTGTGCGCATGGCGGTTGCCAAGGCCAGACGGATTGAGCCTTTGCCTGAGGCTGTCATAGAGGTGATTCCCAAGGGGCTGATCATCGGCGGAGGGCTTTCGGGCATGAGTGCAGCCCTTAGCATGGCCCGGCAGGGCTTTGAATGCTATCTGGTGGAACGCTCCTCAGAGCTGGGGGGAAATCTGAGGCATACATATTTTACGTTGCAGGATATTGATCCCCAGAGGCAGCTTGATCAACTAGTAAGCGAAGTGACGAGCCACGATAACATCCACGTATTTACCGGAGCAAGCATAGAGGGGATTGACGGTTTTGTTGGAAACTTCAAGACGCTGATTTCCTGCGGCAATGGGCAAGGGGCAAAGACACAAGAGATAGACCATGGCGCCATCATTATTGCAACAGGGGCTACGCCCTATGAGCCTGATGAGTATCTTTATGGTAAGCATGACAATGTGATGCTTCAGCAAGTCTTGGAGCAAAGACTGGCTCTTGAGGAACTCACCCCCAAAGAGCTTAACCGAGTGGTGATGATCCAGTGTGTGGGTTCAAGGGACCAAACCCATGTCTATTGCAGTGCGATCTGCTGCAACCAGGCGATCAAGAACGCCCTGAGGATCAAACAGATCAATGCTGATGCCAATATAACGATTCTTTACAGGGATGTTATGAGTTACGGATTTACTGAGGGCTACTATGCTCTAGCCAGGGACCGTGGCATTTGTTTTATACGTTACACGCTGGAGCAAAAGCCGATTGTGGAGGACATCAATGAAAGGCTCAGGGTGACTGTCCGGGATCGGCTCATGGGCAAGAATCTTATCATAGATGCTGATCTTTTGGCGTTGAGTTCTGCCATGGTTCCTTATGAAAACAATGCACTGGTTGAGCAGTTAAAGGTGCCTCTTTCTGCGGACGGGTTTTTTTTGGAATCCCACGCCCAGTTAAAGCCTGTGGATTCTTATGTGGACGGTATCTATCTTTGCGGTATGGCGCAGTTTCCCAAGCCGGCCGATGAGTGCATAGCGCATGCCAAGGCGGCTGCTGCCAAGGCTGCGATTCTGCTGGCCAAGGGCTATGTGACCGCAGAACCGATTGTGGCGTCGTGCGATATGGATCAGTGTATTGGGTGCGGCATCTGTGCGCATCTTTGTCCATATAGTGCCATCAGGATGACAAAGGTGGGCAAAGTCAAGAAAGCGGACTTTGTTGCAGCGGCCTGCAAGGGATGCGGGGTGTGTTCGTCCTATTGTCCTACAAGGGCCATCGCAATGGGCCGCTTTACTGATGATCAGATCGCGCTCCAAATAAAGGCGTTTGGGGAGGGTAGGTAGTCGTTAGTCACCGGTCATTCGTCATTGGCCTCTGGTTCAAGGGTAGCTCTTTGCCTTGACATCTTTGTCCTCGTCTAATAATTTCTTGTTTAAGCCTCATCCTTATTCTGTGTTGTTAGTTGCCATTAACCCGGATTTCAACTAACTTGAGCACGACACCCGGCCCCAGTTTATGTTTTACACGGTCAGCTTATACGTATCTCTTATCGTTTTCGGGATTGGATTAATCTTCAAGATATCGAACTGGTTCCGAATCAGTGTCGACCCTGAGGCGAAAAATATCCCTGTCTCAGCCAGGATTGTTGCAGCTGCCAGGGGGATCGTATCGGCATTTTTGAGCAAGAAGTTCTTCGTCCTCCTGAAGGTTTTTGTTCTAGATGTTCTCCTACAGGTATGGTTGCTCAGGAAGGACTTTGCCCGTTGGTTCGCGCATATGTGTATTTACGGGGGTTTTGTGCTCCTCCTTTTGATGCATGGCCTGGACAAGCTCGTCACCTCAGCCCTGTTTCCAGACTACTACTCGACCCTGAATCCTTTCATGTTTCTTAGAGACTTCTTTGGTGCACTGGTGTTCATCGGCATAGCCCTTGTGCTTTACCGACGATTCTTTGCGCGAGGTCTTCGTCCCAAAACAGTAGCCATGGACTATTTTGCTATCATAATAGTGGCCGTAATCATAATCTCTGGCCTGCTTCTGGAGGGCACAAAAATCGTATCGCATTCCAGGTACGAGGAAATGGTGGAAGAATATGCAGGCCTTGACGAAGCAGAAGATGCGGAGGAACTCAGAGCTCTGGAGGCCTATTGGGTGAAGGCCTTTGGTGTGGTCTCTCCTAATGTCAGAGGACCATTTGATGACATGACCTTGCAGCAAGGCAGGGAATTACATGAGATGAGCTGCGTGGACTGTCATTCCTCCCCGTATTGGGCCTTTATGGGCTATGGGGTTGCAAAGGTGGCTCAACCCATAGCCTTGACTTTAGATCGGGTGGATATGCACACCTTCTTATGGTACCTGCATTTCTTGGCTTGTTTCCTGGGTCTGGCATGGCTTCCCTTCAGTAAGTTCTTTCATATCTTTGCTACCCCTGTGAACCTTTTGACTAATGCAGTGATTGAAGAAGGAAAATCATATGCTGCCAGCAGGGCGACCAAGCAGGCAATCGAGCTGGACGCCTGCACTCACTGTGGGGAGTGCACCATGCGGTGCTCTGTGTCTGTAGCCTATGGGCAGATTCCGAACCCGAACATCCTTCCTTCGGAAAAATTGGCTGTATTAAAAGCTATGGCCGGGGGGAAGCAGCTCAGCAACAGACAACTCCGGATTGCCCAAGAGGGGAATGACATCTGCACCGACTGTCATCGTTGCACGGATGTGTGTCCGGTAGGCATCAACCTGGAGGCCATGTGGTTTAGTATGAGAGATGATCTGGCTCGGCTGGGGTATCCAAAATCCGAAGCCTGGGCAAAGGGTGCGATTAAGGTTGACTATGATTTGAACACTATAAAGGGTCAGACTTTGCCTCTCACACCTGCAGACAAAGGATTTTCAAGTGAGCTGAAAGGATCGGCACAGGCGAGCACTTTTTCGGTTTGTTTTGGATGCGAGAATTGTACGAATGTGTGTCCTATAATAGGCAACTACCAAGACCCCAAGGGGGTCGTGGGTCTAATGCCCCACCAGATCATGCACGCCCTTGCGTTGGGCCGCAGAGATCTCGCATTGGGTTCAGGCATGCTGTGGGACTGTGTGACCTGTTACTTATGCCAGGAGCACTGTCCCCAAGGAGTTGATGTGACCGATGTTCTTTATGAGCTAAAGAATCTGGCATTCAGGCACCTTAGTCCGGGTTAGGTTTTGGTTATGAAGTTTGCATTATTTCTTGGCTGTACCACCCCCGCTCGTCTTAAGGCATATGATTTTTCTTCAAGGGCAGTTCTGGGAAAATTGGATGTCGAATTGGTGGACATCCCTGAATTCAACTGTTGTGGCTATCCGTGGAGAAACATAAACTTCAAGGCCTTTGTGCTCGCTTCGGCCAGGAACCTGGCATTGGCCGGGCGGCAGAATCTTGATATACTGGCCTTGTGCAAGTGTGGCTATGGGACGTTGAAGAAAGCGGCCCATCTCATGAAAGAGGACCTTTCATTACTAGAAGAGATAAACACAATCTTGGCCAAGGAAGGATTGGAATATCAGGCGAACGTTCGGATCATGCATCTTCTAACTGTGCTTCACAAGAAAGTGGGTCTCAAGACTCTGAAGAAAAACATAACCAGATCTTATGACGACCTTAGAATTGCCACCCACTACGGGTGCCATGCCTTGCGGCCGAGCAACATCGTTGAATTTGATGACCCTGTGGCCCCGACCCTTTTTGATGACTTGGTCAAGATCACGGGTGCTCAAAGCGTCGACTGGCCCAACAAGCTGGAATGTTGCGGGGGGCCGCTGAACAAAATTAACAACAAGTTGTCTTTCAATTTGACGGAAAAGAAGCTGGCAGGGGCCAAACAAGCAGGGGCTCACTTTATTGCCACTGCATGCCCGTTTTGTCAAATTCAGTTCGAGACCGTGCAAGAACAGGTTTCACGTGACCAGGTCAAAAATCACCAGGTCCCGTCCATTGTTTATCCTCAACTCTTAGGCCTTTGTATGGGCTTGGACAAAAACACACTTGGACTCAACAATGGGTTGTCAGAGCGCCTGAGTAGGATGTTGACATGAAAAAGATAGAAGAGATCACGCTCCTTTACGAGATCAGCAAGACTCTTAATGTGACCCTTGATCTCAAGAACTCTCTCTACAGAGTCTTGGACATTCTATCCAACTCGATGGGCATGTTAAGAGGGACCATCACCATCGTAAATCCTGTGCGAAATGAGATCTATATAGAGGTGGCACATGGCCTTTCCAAGGCTGCCATGGAAAGGGGAAAATACAAGCCGGGTGAAGGAATTACCGGCCGTGTCATTGAAACTGGCAAGGCCTTTCTTGTGCCTAAGATCAGCGAAGAGCCCCTCTTTTTAAACCGCACGGCCTCAAGAAAAGGCGCTCACGAGAAAGAACTTTCCTTTATGTGCGTTCCCGTGAAAAAAGGCAGGGAAGTAGTAGGTGCCCTAAGCGTTGACCGGCCCTTTGACGAATCGTACTCGCTAAAGGATGGGGAAGAGCTCCTTTCCATCATCGCTGCGATGATTGCACAACATGTCATCAATCTGGAAACCATCCGCTCGGAAAAGGAACATCTCAGAGAAGAAAACAGGCGGCTGAGACAAGAACTTTCCGACAAATTTCGCATAACCAACATCATCGGCAACAGCAATAAGATGCGGGAGGTCTTTCAAATGATCTCCCAGGTATCCAAGAGCAATGCCACTGTGCTGATCCGCGGGGAGAGCGGCACAGGCAAAGAGCTGGCGGCCAATGCTATCCATTACAACAGTCTTAGATCAAAACGTCCCTTTGTGAAGGTCAACTGTTCAGCTTTGCCTTCCAATCTCATTGAGAGTGAACTCTTCGGCCACGAACAAGGAGCCTTTACTGGGGCGCTTCGACAAAAGCGGGGGAAATTTGAGCTGGCCAACAAAGGGACTATCTTCTTGGACGAAATCGGTTCCGTCGGCACAGACGTTCAGGTGAAGCTTCTCAGAGTATTGCAGGAAAAGGAGTTTGAACGGGTAGGCGGATACGAGACCATCAAGACCGATGTGCGCATTATAGCGGCTACGAACAAAAATCTGGAACAGGCCGTGGAGGAGGAAACCTTTCGTGGGGACCTATATTACAGACTGAATGTCTTTCCCATCTACATGCCTCCCTTGAGAGAGCGTAAGACGGATATTCTGCTTTTGGCGGATCACTTTCTGGAAAAATATGCCAAGGAAAATCAGAAGGACATCCGCCGCTTTTCCACACCTGCCATTGATATGCTTATACAGTACCATTGGCCAGGCAACGTGCGGGAACTTGAAAACTGCATTGAGAGGGCTGTGCTCCTCTGTGAGGAGGGCGTTATTCACAGCTATCATTTGCCCCCGACTTTGCAGACTGCAGAGGAGTCCGACACCCTCCCCGGAAGATCTTTGGAGGACGGAGTGGCCAAACTGGAACGCGAGATGATTATCGACGCGTTGAAAAGCACCAGAGGCAATATGGCAAAGGCCGCCCGGCTCCTCGAGACAACCGAGCGGAAGTTCGCCTACAAGGCAAAGAAACACGGCGTAGACTATCAGCTTTACAGGTAGTGACATTTTAGCAATTGATCCTGGCGCTGGGCTTCAGGGTTATAGATCGAAGGAAATTACCAGAAGCCCGAACCTTCTTAGAAGCTCCACCTTTGCTGATGATGCCTGATTTTCCTATACAACAAAGGTAAAACAAGCCGACTGGTCAAGCAAAATGCCCAAGGCTACAGTTTTGTATTAAAAATTATTATTTACCACAGAATTGTGCTGTAACAACAACGTCAACCTTTTACCTCTTCTGGCTCATCTGCCTGAAATCCCAGCATCTTTGCATCTATTTCATGTGGTTGGCATATGAGTTGCTGTTTTTCTCTGCGTCAGTTGGACCATAACTATCAGCATAATCCTAAGAATTAGGAGGATTGAAAATGATTGACGCGGGAGATACAGCTTTTGTTCTTATTTGTGCCGCCCTGGTGATGTTTATGACCCCAGGACTGGCCCTCTTCTACGGCGGAATGGTCCGGAGCAAGAACGTCCTGGGTACTATTATGCAGAGCTTCATAATTATTGGCATCATTAGCCTTGAATGGATCCTGTGGGGCTACAGCATGGCCTTTGGCCCCGACAAACTTGGGCTTATAGGAGGGTTGGAGTGGTTTGGCTTGAGAGGAGTGAGTCTATCACCACACCCTGTCTATGCCCCCACTATCCCACACCAGGTCTTTATGATATATCAATGCATGTTCGCTGTTATCACCCCGGCTCTTATAACTGGTGCCTTTGCGGAAAGAATGCGGTTTGGCCCTTTCCTGCTATTCTCTCTGTTATGGGCTACCTTTGTTTACAATCCCCTCGTCCACTGGATGTGGAGTGACGGAGGATGGCTGAGCAGACTTGGGGCTCTTGACTTCGCTGGTGGAGTTGCGGTGCATCTCAGTTCAGGGGTGGCCGCCTTGGCCGCTGCAATGATCTTGGGAAAACGGAAAGGTTATGGCACAGAAATCATGAGACCTCACAATGTTCCAATGACCCTTTTAGGGGCGGGTATTCTCTGGTTCGGATGGTTCGGTTTCAATGCTGGAAGCGCTCTGTCAGCAGGTACTCTGGCTGGAAGCGCTTTTGTGGGAACGCACGTGGCCGGGACAACAGGAGCACTAGGTTGGATAGCAATGGAACGGAAGTCTGGGGGCAAGGCAACTACGCTTGGAGCCGCTAGCGGTGCAGTGGCTGGTCTTGCAACGATAACTCCGGCAGCAGGGTTTGTCGGCCCGATATTCGCTGCTTTAATTGGTCTGATTGCTGGCATTGTGTGCTATTATGGAATCTTGGCCAAAAACAAGTTCGGTTATGACGACAGCCTCGATGTGGTAGGTATTCACGGTGTCGGAGGAATCATAGGCCTGATTGCTGCTGGGCTTTTTGCCAGTAAAGGAGTCAATCCAGGGGGTGCGAACGGACTCTTTTTCGGAAGCCCATCTCAGTTGGGGACACAGTGTATCGCCGTTCTCGCAACAATAGTCTACACTTTTGTTGTAACTTGTGTTCTGCTGAAAGTGGTTGACAAGCTTCTTGGGCTCCGTGTTCCCGAAGATGACGAAAGAACAGGATTGGATTTGAGTCAGCACGATGAAACCGCTTATGAGTTCTAGCTTGTGACAACATACGACAAGAGGAGACATCAAAGGGAGAGCAAGTGCTATGAAAAAAATTGAAGCTATTATCAAACCGTTTAAGCTGGATGACGTCAAAGAAGGTCTCACCGAAATCGGTGTTCGCGGCATGACCGTCTCCGAGGTCAAAGGTTTTGGCCGGCAGAAAGGCCACACTGAGATCTATCGCGGAGCAGAGTACAGAGTCGATTTCGTGCCAAAGCTTAAACTGGAGGTAGTAGTAGATTCTGAACTTGCGGCCCAGGTCGTTCAGGTTATCGAGCAAAGGGCCAAGACAGGGGCCATCGGCGATGGCAAGATCTTTGTCACCTCCATGGATGACGTCATTCGCATTAGAACAGGAGAAAGGGGTAAGGAAGCTACATAACAGCGACGCACACAAACATCTGAAATAAACTAACTTAACAGATGTCAAGAGAACTACTCAGGAGACTATGTGGTTCAAGGCGTAAGGCATAAGGTTTAAGACATCTTACATGCGCCGTAGGCCTTGCGCCCTAAGCCTTTTCATTATCCTACCTATGAGCAGCCAACTGCCACTCCCCATAACCATGCTCCAGGAAAGGAAGAACGGGCTAATTGCCCGTTTTCTCAAGGGGGATGAATCTTGTTTCCCGGAACGTCATACAGAAATCTTGGACGACTACTTTCGCGACAGCTTTTCCAGAAGTTCAGTCGGACCCCGGATACGGGTGGAGAAGAACCCTTATGCGATCATCGCATTGGGTGGTTACGGCAGAAAAGAACAGTGTCTGCACTCCGATGTGGATGTTCTTCTCCTCTTCAAGAAAAGGGTTCCAGACGAAGCCAAAGGCCTTGTTCAGGAGATTTTCTATCCGCTGTGGGATATTGCCCTTGATGTGAGCCACGCGACCCGCACACTGAAGCAGTGTTCAACTCTGGCCTGCAAAGACTTTGAGGTTTTGACTTCTCTGATTGATGCCAGGTTCGTTTGTGGTATCTCGCCCCTCTATTCTGACCTTATGGAAAGATTGCGCGGGGAGGTCCTCCGCAGGCAAGGCAGTGCCTATGTGGCTTGGCTTGCAGAAAGAAATCGTGAGCGTCACAGCCGGTATGGGGATTCCACGTATCTTTTGGAACCTAATCTCAAGGAGGGGTTGGGCGGACTGAGAGATTATCACACCACACTCTGGGTCGCACGGACGACATACCATGTTGGCGAACCGAGGGATTTGGAATTTTTCGGGCACTTATCCCATGATGAATTTCAGTCCTTGTGTGGAGCCGTATCGTTTATCACAAGGGTAAGAAATTGGCTGCACCATCTTAGTGGACGTAAGTGCGACCAGCTGTACTTTGAGTACCAAGTTAAGCTGGCAGAGGCTTTGGGATTCAAGGAAAAAAATGGCCAACAGCCTGTTGAAGTTTTCCTGGGAGCATTGCAGGGTCAGATGGAGTGTGTGAAGCGTCAGCACTTGATGTTTCTCGGCAAAGCGGCCAATGTAAGGAGATCTGGAAGGAGAAAGGCACGACGACGGACGGTGACACCAGGCATACAGACCTTCAACAATGTCCTCGACTTTGAGTCTCCTGAAGCTATCCTCAAGAATCCTCACCTTTTGATCAAGATATTTGAAAAAAGTGCAGTCCTTGGACAACCTTTAGCTGCGGGAGCAAGCCGTCTTGTTAAAGAGTTCCTTTACCTGGTAGACGAGAGATTTCAGGGGTCCCCCACGGTCATCAAATCCTTGAACCGGATTCTCGCCGCGTCTCCCCATACCTTCAATGTCTTGAATGAAATGTTCACCACCAGCCTCATGACTGCCCTGATTCCCGAGATGAAGGGCGTTGTCAACCGGATCCAATATGATGAATATCACCTCTACCCGGTAGACAAACATTCCCTGCGGACGGTACAGACTTTGAAAGAGTTTCGGGATGCCACGCCGGGCAGCGAAGAGGCCTTTTATGGAGAGCTCTACAAAGAGATAGGCAGCCCGGAGCTACTGCTATGGGCAGGCCTGTTTCACGACGTGGGCAAAGGCGAACAGACCCACGAAAACCACGCAAGACAAGGGGAGCAAATTGTAAGGCGTGTGTTTAAGAGGATGGGCTTCCCTGAAAAAGACATTGAAACCATATCATTTCTGGTTCGAGAGCATCTTTTCCTCATACACACGGCTACCCGAAGGGATATCAATGACGAGAAGATTGTCGTGGAATGTGCCAGACATGTCGGTGATACACAACAACTGAAGATGCTATATTTACTAACGGTTGCCGACTCAAAGGCCACGGGGCCAAAGGCTTGGAATGATTGGAAAGCTGCTCTGCTCAAAGAACTTTTCTTGAAAATCTATCACATCTTGCAAGAGGGCGTACTGGCCACTCGAGCCGCTGCAGACGTGGTAGAAAAAAGGAGAAAAGAGGTTTTTCAGAGGGGGGGGCTCATGTCCGAAAGCGCATTGCAGACCCTCTTCGAGAACATGTCGCCACGCTATCTTTTGTATACGCCGTCGGAAGAGATTGCTCGGCATGTGGGATTGTATCAAAGGCTTGGGCCAGCACCGTTTGTCCTGGATGTCCAGAGGGCTCCCCAAAAAAACTACAGAACCGTCACAGTCTGTGCCAAGGATTTCCCAGGACTCTTTTCAACCATTGCAGGCGTTTTTACCCTGAACAGTCTGGATATCTTGAGCGCTCAAATCAATACATGGCGCAACCACATCGCCCTGGACATCTTCAGGGTCAAGGCCCCACCCGACACACTCTTTGAAGCGAACGTATGGGACCAAGTGAATAAAGATTTGACCGCTGCTCTACAAGGAGAGCTCACTCTTTCAGCCGCACTGGACCAGAAGGTGAGGGCCTATCAGTCCTTACGCAGGAAGGTGCCGCGGCAGCCAGACAAGATCATCGCGGATAATGAGAGTTCTGACTTTTTTACCATCATAGAAATCTACACACACGACTTTCCGGGGCTCCTTTACAGGATTACCAATGCCCTCTTCCAGTGCAGATTGGATGTCTGGGTTGCCAAGATTGCCACCAAGGCCGATCAGGTGGTTGACGTCTTCTATGTGCGGGATTTTGACGGCCAAAAGGTAGACAGTCTGGAGCAAGTGACAGCCGTCGAAGAGACCATTAAGCACATGTTGGCCAATGGTTCTCCTGAAGGCCAGGGGCAGTAATGATATGTGTGGCATCGCCAGCATCATCCTGCTCTCCTCCCAGGGAAACTGCATAGCCTTGGATGACTTTGTGAAGGACTGTTTCCTACCTGCCCATATCGGTATCAGAATATATCACTATTACGCCGACCATAGCCTACACCTTTGCGCTCAGCGGGGATGCCTCTGACCAAATGGAGTGGTTTAGTCAGAAGGGCGATGACGACAGTTTTGTATACGGAGGCATTACCTTAAGCTTCGCATTCTGGCCAACCTGAAATTTGCCGCTTTTGAGAATCGCGGTGCGGTCCTGCACGAGTGATGAGACACTGATTGTAGGCTCGACTTGAAGGCCCGCGCACCGCAACAGCGAGGGAATGTCCAGTGACAAAACGATTCTTGGTGTTTCAGCACATGCCATGGGAAGGGCCGGGTCAACACCTAATCCGTTTGGCAAGGAGGAGGAAAGTGGGACTTAACATGGTGGAAGTCTGGCATCAGCCGCTTCCAGACACCCGCTCATATGATGGGCTCATCGTATTAGGGGGTAGTCCCAATGTGGATGAAGAAGATGAATACCCTTTTCTCAAAGCTGAAAAGGCGGCTATCCGTCAGGTTATAGACGGTGACAAACCCTGTATGGGGTTTTGCCTCGGACACCAGCTCTTGGCTGAGGCATTAGGCGCCAGCATCGGTGCCAACTCTTGTCGAAGTGTAGGGTTTGTTGTGGGCCATGTGACGAAAGACGGTCGGGTCCACCCACTGTTTCAGGGGATGCCCAGGTCCTTTCCCCTTTTCAAGTGGCATGCCCAGGCGGTCTTGCCTCCCTTGCCCAAGGAGCTAGACGTTCTGGTCACTTCGGCATATTGTCAGGTGGAGGCCTTTTCCGTGGAGGGGCGGCCACACGTGGTTGGACTCCAGTTTGACAACCATGCCGCCACGGTGAACGATATAAGAACATGGGTGGAAGGAGATGAGCAATGGTTGCGTCAGCCCCCAAAGGTGGACACAGTGGCCATGATAGAGGATGCCCAGAGACACGAAGCCCTCATGGGTGAGCAGTTTGAACGAATGTTTGACAATTACATCAAGTTGATCTCCTGATAACACCTAAAACTATAGTTACCTGGCTGGCGGACACCCCTGAGCTGTAAGAGGACAATGGTCACCCCTGTTTCAATAGGTGTGAAATGTAGGTATCGCGTATGCGTTTGAGACATTGCTCTAGTTGTTCCATAAATTGGTTTGCCGTTCCGTCAGTCCCCGCGACTCTCTTTGCCAGTGCAGCAAGTTCATGGGGAGAGGTCGGCAGAGAGTGTATTTGGCGATCTTCAAGAATTTGAAGATAGTGTTCAACGCGCCTCAGGAACAGATAATCTTTCTTCAATTGCTCAACCACAGGCTCAGGCAAGAGGCCCGCTTGCCCTAGTTTTCTCAGTGCGCTCAGGGTATTTGCCTCGAGCAGATCTCCACATTCCGGCCCGTGGATTAGCTGTAGCCCTTGTACCAGGAACTCCACATCCCTCAACCCTCCCACCCCGCTCTTCACGTCTGTCGTGGGTAGGCTGCGCCACGAACACGTTTTGACGGCAGCACTTCTCATCCTCTCGATGGCGTCAACAATCTCCTTGCGCTTGCGGTGCTGCAAGAGGACCGGCCGTATACGTTCAAGGAAATCATAGCCAGTATCTAAATTGCCTGCGATGGGTCGCATCTTGAGAGCCGCTTGGATTTCCCAAAGCGATGCGCTTTTTTGGTAGTAATTCACTAGTGCGGAAACGGTTGGCACCAGTTCTCCAGCACTACCGTAAGGCCGCAGTCGCAGGTCCACACGATAAGCGTATCCCTCCTGTGTGTGTACAGAAAGGTCCCCACGGACTCTCTCCATGATTCGGGAAAAGAAGCTTTTACAAAGGCTGGTTAGGTCACAAGAGGGGGAAGAAGAAACCGGAGGTGCACGACAAATCCCCAATAGATCAATGTCCGAACTGTAATTGAGTTCAGAGCCTCCAAGTTTTCCGAGGGCCATAATACAAAAGCAAAAGCGATCCGACAGGCTGTCAAGTTCCAATGGGAGCTCTCGGTCATTTTTCAAGTTCGACCAGATCCTTTCGAAGGTCCCCTGGGTGATCGCTTCGGCTAGGGTGGACAGTTCCAGCATAATGTCCTCGGTTGACGCCCCCAGGCACATGTCTCGAGTGCCGATGCGCAGGACTCCGCGTCTCCTGAAACGGCGAAGGTTGTTAAGCCAGGCCGGGTGCGTTTTGCAACCCTCGGAGGCCATCCTCAGTTCGTTTTCCAGGTCCTGTCTGTTCCGGCTTTCGTGCAGATTTTCGGGGATGGTGACCCAGTCCAAAAACCCGGGGTTTCTTACCAATGTGTCGGCCAGAAATTGACTGCCGGAAAAGACCTTAAGCAAGATCTCAAGCCGCATTGGTTGAGACAACAGGACATTGTAATGAAATTCGGGGCTCGGCACTGCGCGTGCAAATCGTTCCCAGTTGTTTAGAGCCATGTCAGGATCCGGCGTTCTTTCAAGGAGATCAAAGGCCAGTAAGGCGAGTCTGGCAAATGTGTGGCGTTGGGATCCCGTCCCTGCCAAATTGCGGAGGTTCACGTGCGCCCGCAAAGGGTCCTTAAATCCTGCGGCGGACAAAATCCGATGACGCAGGTCTTGGGCCACGGCGTCAGACAGAACCAGATCTGCCACGGTGCCGATTGAAGGTCCTGGCAACGACTCCGGGCCTAGATGCTTTTCAACAAAAGCCCGCACCGCCGCCATGTGTGTTTCCACATCTACACGGAGCTGCCCCGCGGGATCAAGCGCTTCTCCTCTTGCGTATCCCATACGCCTGGCAAGATGCGCAAATTCGTGGGAGTCAACCGGTGGAAGAAAAAGATCTGTTGCTGATCCCCGGAGCATACGCATGCCGTTGACCAAACGACGAAAAAAACCATAGGCAGCCAGCAGTTGTTGCGTCTCAATGGCAGACAACACGCCTGCCATAGCCAAAGCAGCCAAAGCCTCGTGCAAGCGCGGCGTTCTAAGCTCGGGCACTCTTTCTCCGTATATGACCTGAAGGATTTGCACGGCATATTCAAGGTCCACAAGACCGCCCGGGTTAAACTTGGCATTCAGCCGACCAGCCCCGGCCTTTTCAACAAACTGCTTGGCTCTCATCCGACGCAGTTCCTCCAGGTCGATACTGGCGGAAGCGTAAAGCATTTGATCCCGAATTCTTTCCACGCGAGCCCCCAACTGCTTATCACCCCCTATGGCACGGAGCCGCACAAGGGCAAGACGCTCATAGGAATGGGCCGGCCCCTCCCGTCCGTAATAGCGGCAAAAGTTCTCCACGCTGCAACCCAACGGGCCGTCCTTACCGTGTGGGCGCAGTCTCAGATCAATACGGAATATCCCGTCTCTCTTGGCCTGTATGCATTGGCCTGCATCTCTCGCCAGCCGTTCGAAAAACTCGGCATTCTGGATAGATTCATGTCCGTCAGTTGAGCCGTTATCACTGTATACAAAGAGGAGTTCGATATCAGAGGCATAACCCAAAGCAGCCCCACCCAGCTTGCCGAGGCCGAAAATCGCAAATTTTGCCTCAAGACCGGCTGCTGTTCTGGGCCTTCCAAACCGCTCGATCAAATATGTGTAGGCAATCTCTGCAGCCTTGTTAACCACATTTTCCGCAAGCGATGTGAGTCGCCTGGACAGCACCTTGAAGTCCGACTCAGGGCTTAGAATATGATCCAGATCAATGAGAAAGATCTCCTTGTCCTTGAATTCGTTGAGGCGCTTGACTTGTTCGTCCCGGGTCAAGGCGCCCTGCATGGTGCGCCGGAGTCTTTCCGGGAGTCTGTGGACGGGCTCACTGAAACGATGCCCTTCCAACAAAGGTTTGAGTGTGGGCAAAAACGTCTCATAATGGAGCCGGATGAAGTCTTCCCACAAGATATCACTTGTGCCTAACAAGCGCGCCAAGTCCTGCAGGGCATGGGGATTGGAAACCAATTCAAGCCATCGGCCCTTTCCGGGCAACCGCAAGACGTCTCCAATGAGCTGCTCAAAGCGGCACAGCGCTGCGTAAGGATCCGGGGCCTTGCCAAGATGGTAGGTGAATTGTTTGGTAAGAAGGACGGAAAGTCTGACCCGGCTCAATACCTCCGGATTGTCAACTTTCTTACCGCTCTTATCCAAAACGTCTATTTCGTCCTGGACAACCCCCCGACTGGTCCGAATTGCCACATGCTCAATGGAGATACCGTGTAGAGAGAGCGCATTGGTCAGGGCATAAAGAAAGGCGGGGGTGTCCTGAGAAATGACTTTCAAATGCGTATACGGTCCCGTCTCATTATCGATTGTAATTTGTACGGGGGACAATTCCGGGACCCTATCAGGATGCAGATGGGACAACCGTTTGACCACCATTTCGTTTACTCGGTGCCTGGCCTGGCTTGCTGATTGGTCGTCACCGCGTTCCAAGAGAGCGATTACCTCTGCCAGGCTTTGCTTAAGCTCAGCTTCCCAGATTTCAAATCTGAGGGGTGTCTCCAATAGACCGGAAAAATGATCGACGATGCGGCGCCTTTTCAGAGCATTATGTGCGGTCTGGCGGGAAGCGCGTCTTTTCCGGCGCCCGCCTGTCGGTGGTTTGGGGACAGCCCATTTGTACGTGAAGACGTCGCCGGATAAAATGTCGAAACCCGTCCCTGCAAGGACGCCGGTGATGATGGAAAACAGATAGGGATAATCAAAGGCCAGTACCGAGCAATCGACTTGTTCATGCTCTTTTGGATCTACCAATACTTCCACGGGATGCCGTGGGGAGATATTTGCCAACCCATTCAGGTGTCGGTAAAGTTGCTCTTCGGTGAAGCGATCAAAATAACGGTCACTCAGCCGGGAAAGATGTTCCTTGATGAGCGCATCTTCAGCTTCCGGACAGGCACTTTTGAACGCTTCGAGGCTTGGCTTCATAGAGGAGTCTTGTTTGAGGTACGCTTTCTGATTAGTGGGTATAATATAATGTCGAACATGAAGTGGCAAAAATAATTTTTTGGCAATGTTCAAAAGTTGTGGCATCGGGTGTTTGTGTACAAGCAACTCCGGGATAGGGACAATCGCTTCTCTTCGGCATCCAATGCCTTTGAGCAGCTATGCCATTCGTGTAGGTTGCAATGGCTGCCTGCCTGTGTGTCGCACGCAGACAGGTGTGCCTGCGTTCAGCGATCCTCCCTATTCCTCTAACTGCGTGCTGATGGGGTCTGCGTCAACTTCTGAACATTACCAATTTTTTGATGCCATTCAAACCGGTAAAAAAAGGGGTTCTCCCGACCAAATATTGCGGAGAACCCCTTGTTGAGTAAAAGCCAGGGCTTCTAAATGTCGTAATAAAGAGCAAATTCCCATGGATGGGGCCGCAGGTCAATGGCCTCCACTTCGTTTTCCATCTTGTACGAGATCCACGTCTCGATCACATCCGATGTAAAAACATCACCTTTGAGCAAGTAATCGTGATCCTCTTCGAGTGCATTGAGGACATCGCGAAGGGACCCCGGCGTTTGAGGGACCTTTGCCAGCTCCTCGGGCGGCAGATCATAGATATCTTTATCCATGGGCTCCCCGGGATCCATCTTGTTGTTAATGCCGTCGATTGCCGCCATCAGCATGGCCGAGAAGGCCAGATATCCGTTGCAGCTCGGATCAGGACAGCGGAACTCAAGGCGTTTGGCCTTGGGGGAAGGGGAGTACATAGGAATACGGACGCATGCACTCCGGTTTCGCCTGGAGTATGCCAAATTCACCGGTGCCTCAAAGCCCGGAACCAGTCGCTTGTAGCTGTTTGTAGTGGGACTTGTGAAGGCCAGTAGCGACGGCGTATGCTTCAGGATGCCACCAATAGCATACAGGGCTGTTTCGGACAGACCTGCATAGCCATCGCCGGCAAACAGATTCTGGTCACCCTTCCACAAGGAGATATGAACATGCATGCCGGTGCCATTGTCATTGAACAAGGGCTTGGGCATAAACGTGACGGTCCTATTGTATTTACGGGCTGTATTCTTGATTACATACTTATACTTCAACAAGTTGTCCCCCATTTGCACCAGGGGTGCGTAGCGCATGTCGATCTCGGCCTGGCCGCCAGTAGCCACTTCATGATGCTGGGCCTCAATCAGAACTCCGATTTTCTCCAGTGTCAGGACCATTTCACTGCGTATATCCTGGAGGCTGTCTGTGGGCGGAACCGGGAAATACCCCTCTTTGTAACGCGGTTTGTAGCCCAGGTTGGGATCTTCGACGCGGCCGGCATTCCACCTACCCTCCACAGAATCGATATGATAATAGCCTTCGTGTTCATTTTGATCAAATCGGACGTCGTCAAAGATGAAAAACTCAGCTTCTGGGCCGAAATAGGCAATATCTGCGATGCCCGTACTCCGCAAGTGATTCTCCGCCTTGCGGGCGATATTGCGGGGGTCTCGCGTGTAATCCTCACCAGTGATGGGATCGCAAATGTTACAGATAAGGACAAGCGTCTTAGCAGCGAAAAAGGGATCAACAAAGGCCGTATCCGGCACAGGCTTTACAAGCATGTCGGATTCATTTATCGCTTGCCAACCGCGGATACTCGAACCGTCGAAGCCTAGGCCGCCTTCAAAGGCGTTTTCGTCAATTTCTCTAGTCGGCACAGAAAAATGCTGCCAGAGACCGGGGAAGTCCATGAATCGCAAATCCACAATCTCTACCCCTTCTTTCTCCATCAGGGCTATGACATCTTTGGGTGTTGTTAGTTCGCTCATTCGTCTTTGTCCTCCTTATCCTGTTTTTGGGCTGAATTTGGTTAGACTTGACGAAAAGCAAAGGATATGCCACATTGAGTTCTCCCTTGGATGCTCAATAAATCAGGTGGTTAGAGACGATAGTGCGACTTGCCAGGGCCCACAAAAAATACAATTTTGTATAATACTGCCAAATGAACATACAAAACGGTGCCTTCTATGCCTTTTTCTGAAGTCAAGCGTCGTGGAAACGGGGAGCCTCATGCGGGCGTTTTCGCTACCAAATTGAGATTCCTATGGTGTCGAGGGGGAGAGTGAGCCTGAGCCAGTTCTTGTCCAGGGCGTGGATGACTCTCGCCGGGGCGCACTTCTTACAGGGCTGTCGGTCTTGAATCCCGCAATGGACTGATCGATCGTAAGGCACGAATATTGCCGCTACCTTCCGCAAAGTGTGGCGACACGGAATCCGCAGAGATGCCACGGATATGAAGATTGCTCTTGCTCAAATCAATCCCACCATCGGGGATTTTGAACACAACACAGAGAAGATGTTGGGGTTCATAGACAAGGCGAAAGGCCTTTCGTGTGACCTTATTGTGTTTTCAGAACTGGTGATTTCCGGGTATCCGCCACGAGACCTTCTGGAGAGGAGGGATTTCGTAGCCGGCAACCTGGACCAGCTCCGCAGACTCGTTGACTCGGTCACAGGCATTGGCGTGATATGCGGGTTTGTGGACAAGAATCCGGATGAAGGAGGGAATCCCCTCCACAACTCGGCCGTCCTTTTTGAAAACGGTAGGGTCCTGCACCAAGCTCACAAACGGTTGCTTCCCGATTATGACGTCTTCGATGAAAGACGCTATTTTGAACCTGGCAAGCAATGGTCCCCATTCCCGTACAAGGGCTCCATGATAGGCCTGACTGTGTGTGAGGATATCTGGAACGACAGCAATTTTTTTTCACGGGCTTTTTCGCGCAGGCTTTATCCTGTTGACCCGGTAGCCGGGATGATCGAAGAGGGGGCGGACATCATCATAAATATATCAGCCTCTCCCTTTTATGCCGGGAAGATAGAACTGAAACGGGATATGCTGGCAAACATTGCGAAAAAGTACGGGGTTCCCGTTCTCTATGTCAACCAGGTGGGCGGTAATGACAGCGTGCTTTTTGATGGCGCCAGCATGGCTTTTGATTCTTCCAGTGAAATGGCAACCCGTGCCCGGGACTTCGAAGAAGACATGGTCCTTTTTGATACGGAGACCCAAAAGGGTGATCTCCACCCGGTCAGTGGGACACAGGTTGAATCCGTCCTGAAAGCTTTGATCATGGGTACGAGAGATTACATGCGCAAATGCGGATTTGGGAAGGCGGTGGTGGGATTAAGCGGGGGGATCGACTCTGCCCTGACTGTCTGTATTGCCGTACAGGCCCTGGGCAGGGAACATGTCGTGGCCGTCTTCATGCCATCACAGTATACGTCTCAGGCAAACTTTGAAGATACGACACTGCTGGCCCAGAACCTTGGGATTGAACTTACCCGTGTGCCGATTTCAGGGATAGTCGAGAAATTTCTCCAGGACCTGCCCCCCATCTTCAAAGACGTAGCCACGGAGGTCACTGGGCAGAATATACAGGCCCGCATCCGAGGGACGCTCCTCATGGCCTTTTGCAACAAGCTTGGGGCTCTTCTTCTTTCTACGGGCAACAAATCTGAGCTGGCGGTGGGCTATTGCACCCTATATGGCGATATGAGCGGTGGGCTGGCCGTGATATCGGATGTCCCCAAGGCCATGGTCTACGAACTCGCTCGGCTTATCAACAGGGACCAAGAAATCATTCCCGCACGCATTCTTCAAAAACCTCCTTCCGCAGAACTAAAACCCGATCAGGTGGACCAAGACGACCTACCTCCCTATGAACTCCTGGACGGGATATCAAAGGCCTATATTGAAGAGAACAAGGGATTTAACGAGATCGTTGCTATGGGCTTCGACCCCGCGGTGGTGAAGGAGACCATTGGCCGCATTGACCGCTCGGAATACAAACGACATCAAGCTCCGCCGGGGTTAAAGGTCACCACAAAGTCCTTTGGTTATGGGAGAAGATATCCTATAGCCCAAAGATACCTGCCCACATGCCAATGATGCAGAATCTTCTGTCCTGTCGGTAGATGTCCCCTCTGACGGGCATAAAGCTATTTTGGTGCCATTCACAAATGCTAGTCGCCCACCTCCCATCGTCACGAGCCCCCTTCTTCCCTTTTTATACACAAATGTTGGATGAACAAAAAAAAATGCTACAAAATTGTCTTTTCTTAAGCCTCCCAGATGGGCTTTTGTAAGCAATTTGTTGAAATAGTTCTATATATTTTGTCGGCATAGGTCTTGCTGATTAGACATTCTCTGAGAATGACATATAATATAATGAACAGCGAAAGGAACGAGACATAGTGACCAAGCCAGAGTCTTCAATCAGGATTCTCGGTTTTTGCTGCCAAAATGCTATCCCCGGAGAAGGAGACCTGGCCGGAGAGAGACGGATGTCCTTTGAACCAACTGTCAAGATCGTTCAGGTTCCGTGTAGCAGCAAGGTAGAAACCCTTGCCATCATCAAGGCATTTGAATCAGGAGTTGGCGGCATATTTGTTCTAGGATGTCCTGAGGAGAAATGTCATCTTTTGGACGGAAACCTCAGGGCCCAGAAGATTGTAAATTACACTAAGGGCCTCTTAGAAAAAGTGGGCATTGAAAGTGGGCGACTTGAGATGTTTCAGCTCGGAACGCCTGAATGGCAGCATTTCGACCAAGTCGCTCAGACAATGATCCAGAGAATCGAGTCGCTGGAGAAATAGGTGCCAAAGAAATATAACATTCACACAGAAACAGTGCCGCCGCGGTTCGTTCCCATCGAAAAAGGCACCATCCTGGATTGGGAGGCAGGTTGTCTGCGCTGTTTCAAGTGCGTGAAGCGCAAATGCATTTATGGTGCATACAACAAGCGAACGTTCGATGTCAGACAGCTTTCTGACACCATCGACAATATCTGCAGGAACTGCCTGAGATGTGTCCAGACGTGTCCTGGTCAAATCATTACCAAGACCATCAACCCAGAGTACGAGCAATTGGGCGATTCCTACTGGACGCCGGACATTATATCCAGACAGTGGTACCAGGCCGAAACCGGAAGCATACCAGTATCTGGAGCGGGTTATGAGGGTCCTTTTTCCGGCCCCGGGTTCGATGACATGTGGACAGACATGTCTGAGATTGTCCGGCCCACCAGGGATGGAATTCACGGCCGCGAATACATCAATACAGTTGTGAGCCTTGGGAGAAAGTACGCCTGCTTTACATTTGATGATAATGGAAACCCTGTACTTGATGCACCCAGGGAAATTGAAATTCCCATTCCTATAATATTCGGGATGCTTCCCTTTGGGAGCCTGAGCCCGGATGTCTATCTCGCAATGGCAGGCGCGGCCGAGGAATTGAACACACTCATTGAGATCCCTGCTGAGGCATGGGATACGGAGTTGGAACAGTACGCAAGGTCCATAATGCCTCTGCTTTCCACAGAGCAGATAGAAACGCATGGTGATCTCATTAAACAGGCACAGGTTGTTGAAATTGAAGACTCCGGCGAATCTGATGAAATTCTCAAGACATTAAGGAAAAAACATCCAGATACCTCTGTGATGATAAGGACCGTGTTGAACGAAAAGAGCGGAGATCGCGTTGAAGCACTGGCCAATGCTGGAGCCGACATGATTCATGTCTATGCTGACCGGAACGGAAATGTACAAGGCGAAAACGAGACCTGGTTCGTGAAAGACATTGTAAGAAAGGTACACCACCACATGGTCGACAAGAGCATTAGGGATAACGTGACCGTCATTGCCAGCGGGGGAGTAGCCATGGCCGAACATGTGGCAAAGGCAATCATATGCGGAGCCGATGCTGTGGCGGTCGACATCCCTCTTCTTCTGGCCCTTGAGTGTCGTATATGCTTGCGATGCAAAAAAGGTCTATCGTGCCCGGTTGAGATAGAAAATGTCCACCCCGAATGGGGCAGGACCCGGATCATAAACCTTATAGGGGCGTGGAGGAATCAGATACTGGAAGTACTCGGTGCCATGGGGCTCCGCGAGGTCAGGCGGTTAAGAGGAGAACTGGGACGCGCCATGTTTTTTGAAGATCTTGAAGCAGAAACTTTTGGTAAGATTTTTGGATTGAGGAATTGAATGGAAGCTCGCCAAAATAATACTGTGGAACTTCCGGAGGTTGTGAGGACCCCCTGCCGATTCAGAAACGCCATCGGAAAATACAGACTCCGCCGAAGCAAGGAGTGTGTGGCCTGCGGAAAATGCGCAGAGGTTTGTGCCTATGGCGTTCACAAAAAACGCAATAATAAAATGGCCATACCTAAACACTACCTTTGCGTTGGGTTTTGCTGCAATAAGTGCGTGGACGAGTGTCCGGAAAATGCACTTTCTTTAGATCTCAATCCTGTTACAAAAGTGATTGGAGACCGAAGGTGGACGTCGGATCTTCTGATCAGCTCATGGTACATGGCAGAAACAGGAAAGGTACCCCCTGGAGATATTGAATACAAAATTGGAGACTCAGGTGGAGGATTTGACAGGCTCCGCTTTAACTATGCAAATGGGCCATCCAAGGAATTGGACGCTAACAAGTTTTCCACCAAGATTCCTCTCAACAGGCTAAATGACGGGCGTACCAAAGTGGAAATAGGTATACCCGTGTATGGCGGGGGGATGTCTTATGGCTCTATCAGCCTCAATACGATGGTTGCAAGGGCCAAGGCCTGGAAGGCTTGGAACTCTTTTACATGCACGGGAGAGGGTGGATACCCTCAAGAACTTTGCCCCTATGATGACTATGTAATAACCCAGGTTGCAACGGGACTCTTTGGCGTAAGGGAAGAAACCATCCAACGTGTAAAGATCATCGAATTCAAGTATGCACAGGGGGCCAAGCCTGGTCTTGGAGGGCATCTCCTAGGGGATAAGGTAACAGTCAGCGTAGCCAAAATGCGGGAGGCGGTCCCCGGGAGTTCCCTTTTTTCTCCATTTCCCTTTCACAGCGTCTATTCCGTGGAAGACCACAAGAAGCACATCGACTGGATCAAGGAGATGAACCCAAAGGCCTTGGTTTCCGTAAAGGTCTCAACACCTACAGATGTGGATATGGTGGCCGTGGGAAGCTACTATGCTGGTGCCCACATCATACACCTTGATGGAAGTTACGGGGGCACTGGGGCGGCTCCTGAAATCGCCAAGAAAAATATTGCCATGCCAATAGAATATGCAATCGTGAAGGTCCACAATTTCTTAAAAGAGGAAGGGATACGCGACAGAATAACGGTTATTGCCAGCGGCGGTATCCGCACTGCCTATGATATTGCAAAGGCGATTGCCCTGGGGGCGGACGGTGCTGTGGTAGGGACAGCAGAAATGGTAGCACTTGGATGCATCCGCTGCAAGAATTGCGAAAGTGGGCGAGGATGCACAAGAGGAATTGCCACAACCGATCCTGAACTGAGTGAACTTATAGAACTCGATTGGGCAACCCACAGACTGATCAATCTCTTTGCTGCCTGGCGCATCCAGTTCATAGAAATTATGGACAGACTCGGGATGACGGATATCCGAGAATTGGTCGGCAGGACAGACTGCCTCAGACATCTCGATTATGAAGAGGCACCACGTAGTTGAAGGGATGAAAACGTCTTTTGCAAATAGGATCTTGGAGGCCCGAAGAAGCCTATATCCCGCCCCCCCGTCTCTTCAATATAAACACGCAGAGGAAGGAGGCTGTGGCGTCACCGGCTTTGCCTGTTCGATTCCGGTGGGTGGAAAACATATATTTGAGCCCTCTCGTCTCATGCACAACCGAGGAAACGGAAAAGGAGGCGGCATCGCTGCCGCGGGGTTGACTGCAGAAGACCTGGGAGTAACAAAAGAAGTGCTCGACGAATACTACCTTGTTCAGGTTGCCCTTTTGGATCCTGTCGTACGGGAAGCAATGGAAGAAGGATTCATCACTTCTCATATGGAGGTGGCTTTGGGCCATCGGATTCCGACAGTCGATGACTATAGGGAAATCAAAGGACTCGAGATCAGACCGCCGGATGTATGGCGATATTTTGTCAGGGTCAAGCCGGATGTTCTCGGCGCCTTTGCAGAGAAAAACGGTCTAGAGAAAATGGATCCACGGAAGGTGGAAGACGAATTCATTTGGCAGAACACCGTCCGTCTCAACCGGGCTTTCTATGACACACTGGGAGACAAGAAAGCCTTTGTTCTATCACAGGGCCGCAACATGATGATTTTGAAGATCGTGGGATATGCGGAACAGGTGGCACAATACTACAAATTGGAGAATGTCAGGGCATATGTGTGGATAGCGCATCAAAGGTATCCCACAAAGGGTCGCGTGTGGCACCCAGCCGGAGCCCATCCCTTTATGGGTCTGGACGAGGCGCTGGTGCACAATGGAGACTTTGCTAACTACTATTCCGTGACAGAATACCTGAAACAAAAGAATATCTACCCTCATTTTCACACAGATACTGAAGTTAGTATATTGGTGTTCGACCTGCTGAATCGGATCTATGGCTATCCTCTGGAGTACATCATAGAAGCGCTCGCCCCGACAACTGAAATGGATTTTGATCAACTTCCATCAGACAAACAGAAAATCTATCACCTGCTTCAGTCCATGCATATTCACGGATCACCTGACGGTCCCTGGTTCTTTATCATCGCCCGCAATGACTTCTATAACAACCAGTTCCAGTTGATCGGGATAACAGATACTGCAATGTTACGTCCGCAAGTCTTTGCTTATTACGATGGTGAAGTGCAGGTCGGTCTAATATGCTCTGAAAAACAGGCAATAGACGCTACACTGGCAAGCCTTGCCGAAGAAGACAGCCGTATATGCCCAGTTGCCGACAAATATTGGAACGCCAGGGGCGGGAGCCACACAGACGGGGGGGCATTTGTCTTCACCATTAGCGAGGATTCTGAAAATTCCAGACGAATGAAAATGGTCTGTACCGACAAGTTTGGCACGCAAGTGGATATACCGAGACATCAGTCAGGGTGTGACATGAGCGTGAATATAGGTACCCCTGATACCTCGGATGCGCTTAGAGGTGCCATTTCTGAAAGCTTGGATAGAGGTGATTCAAAAGGTCTTTACTCATTCATAAAGGAACAGGTCTATCCAATGGGTTTTCATGCGCTCCGATGGTGCTGCAAGGAGATATCGGAGGGCGCGCAAAAAAATGACAAACAGAGGCAAACCGCCATTGGCGCTCTCACACTTCTAAACGACTTACGAGATTCAACAAAGAACTTGAAGAGAAGTTCGGCGCTTCGCATTGCAAGAATTAGTCTGAAAGAGATCTTCGGCGCGGTTCCTCTCATAGGCTCCGATGGCGACAGCGCCTTTCGCTTGATCACATGGAATACAAGAAGTGATCTCATTAGGCCCGAGGGTAAGCAGACCACCCTGGTGTTGAACGCTGAGGGCTTTCCCCCTGAGGGCGATGACTGTGACGCCCGGCTGGTCTGTAATGCATACGCTGTCGGGTGGAAACGATTCATTTGCTATGGATATCGGGGACAACGATTTCTCGCATGCGGATTGGGCCCCAAGACCGATGCTGTGACAATCGACGTGTACGGGAGCTCCGGTGATTACCTAGCATCAGGAATCGACGGCATGACTGTTAAGGTGCACGGAAACGCTCAAGATCAGATCGGCCAGATACTCAAATCCGGAAAGCTGGTCATCTTCGGCGATGTGGGACAAACCTTCATGTACGGCGCAAAGGGGGGGGAAGTCTATGTAATGGGAAATGCTGCAGGCCGGCCCCTCATCAATGCGGTGGGTCACCCCAGGGTTGTGATCAATGGAACCGCCCTGGACTATTTGGCAGAGTCATTTATGGCAGGTGACGTTTACAAAGGCGGCGGATTTGTGATTCTAAACGGCATAGAATTTGACAATGAAGGCAATGTGCAACCACAAGCGACACCATATCCGGGCTCAAACCTCTTCTCTCTTGCCTCCGGAGGGGGCATATACGTACGTGATCCCCACAGGGTCCTGGTTGAAGAGCAATTGAATGGAGGCGCCTTTGGTGAGCTGACTAAGGAAGACTGGCGCCTAATACTGCCTTATCTCAAGGAAAACGAGCGGCTTTTTGATATATCCGTGGATAATGATCTCCTCATGGTGGACGGAGAGAAGAAGCCCCCTGAAGAGGTCTACAGGAAGATCACCGCACTAAAGGTAAAGGCACTCGCCAAGGCCATGGTAGTGGAATAAGGCTATAGAGTGTGAAAAGACGACAATCGTAATTTTTTGAGAAAGATAGCCCCATGTTTTACACTATTACCTTATACCTTGCCTTGACGGTTTTCGGATTCGGTTTGGTCTATAAGGCATCTATCTGGTTCCGTCACAGAACCGGCATAGATGCTTTAGACTTGCCGACCTCAACAAGGGTCTTTGCGGCCATTACGGGCATTATGTCGACCTTCTTCAGCGCAAGGATCCTTACCTTGCTAAAGGTCCTTATCTTTGACGTTTTCTTGCAGATCCGGATATTGAAACAGGACTTCCTCCGGTGGTTCACGCACATGTGTATTTACGCCGGATTTATGCTGCTTCTTCTCATGCACGGTCTGGCCAACTTTACTACCTCTGTCCTATTTACAGACTACTATCCAACACTCAATCCTTTTATGTTCTTAAGGGATCTGTTCGGCGCCATGGTGATCCTGGGGCTGGCGCTTGCCCTGTTCCGGCGATTTGTTTTGAAGGTGCCACGTCTGGTGACAAATGCCATGGATCATTACGCCATAATCGTCTTGGCCGTTATCATGGTTTCGGGCTTTCTCCTGGAAGGAACAAAGATGCTCTCTTACTCCAAGTATCAGGATATGGTGGAGGAGTATGCTGATATGGGAGAGGAAGAGACAAGATTCCTTGAAGCCTTTTGGGTCAAAGAATTTGAAATGGTTTCCCCTTACGTCAAGGGGCCGTTTGACGCAAAGACTGTAGAACAGGGTAAAAAATTGCATGAAATGAGCTGTGCGGAATGCCATTCAAAACCCCAGTGGGCATTCATGGGCTATGGAGTCGCTAAAGCGGTTAAGCCGGTGGCCTTTACCCTGGATAAGGCCAACATACATACATTGGCCTGGTATATACATTTTCTGGCGTGCTTCTTGGCGTTAGCTTATCTTCCTTTCAGCAAGTTTTTTCATATTATTGCCAGCCCTCTCAGCCTCCTTGCCAATGCTGTCATGGAGGGAGGCAGATCAAACAGGGCCAATATTGTTACCAAGCAAGCCATTGAACTGGATGCCTGCACACACTGTGGGACCTGCAGTTTGCATTGCTCGGTGGCAGTGGTTTTCGAGGAGATTCCCAACGTAAACATTCTTCCGTCCGAGAAGATGGTTTCACTAAAGGCGCTTGTTTCCGGCAGGGAACTGAGTGAAAAGGAGCTCAGGATTATTCAGGAGGGGATTTATCTGTGCACTAATTGCAGACGATGCACGGTGGTCTGTCCAGTAGGTATAAACCTGCAGGATTTGTGGTTCAGCATGAGGGAGTATCTTGTTCAGAAGGGTTACCCTGAGCTGTTTTCTCTGTCACCCTTATCCTTTTACAGAGGGCTGATGAGAGAAAACATAGCCCGAAATAAGTACGACAGGCCATTAGCTGTGGCCAGGGAGGCCATTGCTGCTGAGTATAGTCCTGTGGATATGCAGAACAAGACACACCTTTTGAGTTCTGGTGACGGTGGGGTCAGAGGCGCGATAGTCGAATCAGAGGGCGTAAACACATACTCGGTTTGCTTCGGTTGTCAGAATTGCACCACGGTGTGCCCTGTGGTGTACAACTATGATAACCCGCAAGAAGTCTTGGGGCTGTTGCCGCATCAGATCATGCACTCTGTGGGGTTGGGACTCAGGGAGCTGGCTCTTGGCTCGAGAATGCTATGGAAATGTCTTACCTGTTATCAGTGTCAGGAAAGCTGCCCTCAGGGGGTCTGTGTGACGGATGAGTTATATGAACTGAAGAATTTGGCTGTCAGACGTCTGAAAGATAAGATGTAATCATGAGATCTGCATTTTTCCTTGGTTGTACTATTCCAGCCCGTCTCAACCAGTATGAGACATCCTCAAGGGCGGTTCTTGAGATTTTGGGCGTGGAACTGGTGGATGTAAGCAAGTTCAATTGTTGTGGGTATCCTTTGCGAAACTTTGACTTTAAAGGCTTTGTCTTGGCTTCAGTGAGGAATCTCGCCATAGCTGAAAAGATGAATCTGAACATAATGACGCTCTGCAAATGTTGTTACGGCAGCCTGAAAAAGGCAAACCATCTGGTGAAGGGAGATATCTCCTTGCGCAAGGAAATTAATGCCACCCTCAAGAAGGAAGGCCTAAAATATGACGGTGATGTTGATGTAACACATATCCTTCAGGTTATTCATGAGAGTGTGGGTATTGAGGCCATAAAGAAAAAGATAACGAAATCTTTCAAAAATCTAAGAATTGCCACTCACTACGGATGTCACGCCTTGCGTCCAAGTAGCGTGGTCCAATTTGACGACCCGGTGGCCCCAGTTCTTTTTGACGAGCTAGTGGAAGTTACGGGTGCTGAGAGCATCTATTGGCCAAGGAAACTTGAATGTTGTGGAGCCCCTGTATTCGGCATAAATGACGATCTATCCATGAGCCTAACAGAAAAGAAACTGGCAGACGGGAAGCAATCCGGTGCAGACTATCTGTGCGCTGCCTGTCCATACTGCCACATACAGTTTGATACTGTTCAAAAGATGATTTCGTCCCAACGAAGATCAGCCGAGCGGCTTCCATGTATTCTTTACCCACAACTTCTTGGATTGAGCCTCGGCATTGACATTGGGAGTTTGGGATTAGACATGAATCAGATAGATCTTAAAGAAATAGAGGGATTCTTGTCATCAAACTGAGATGGATAAGGGAACTCAAGGACTTCGCCTCAACTGGAATCTTGGAGCAATGGCTTTGATACGAGTTGCGGGTTACTACGGGTGGAGTTGCACAAGTTATGAGAATTCTACATACGACACGACAAGATATAGAGGCACCAGAGAGTAAGGTCGGGGCAGTAATGGTCGTCGGAGGTGGTATAGGCGGCATACAGGCGGCCCTCGACCTGGCAGATTCTGGTTTTTATGTTTATCTCGTTGAAGAGTCATCGGCGATTGGCGGCAGAATGTCACAGCTGGACAAGACATTTCCCACCAATGACTGCGCCATGTGCATCATCGGGCCGAAACTGGTGGAGTGCGGGCGACATCGAAACATTGAGATCATCACTTATGCTGATGTTGAATCTATTCAGGGCTCTGCAGGGAACTTCAAAGTGAAGATAAGAAAACGTGCACGCAGTATCAACATGGACCTTTGCACGGGATGCGGGAGCTGTGTTGAAAACTGTCCTGTTACGAATGAAGCTCAAGGCTAAGGCTCTTTAGGATTTTTTTCCTCACGGTGTATTGTTTGGTCTCATTTTGGTTGTGTCAGTCCCGGTGGTTTAAAGTGTTGTGGAGCGAATCTCAAAGGACCAACATAAAAGAATTCAACACAATTCTCATAAGGCAGGATATTAGTACAGATGGGAAACGACATTAGGATTGATTGGCAAGAGATAGACGAGACAATTGACAAGTATGGCGGAAGCCGTGAGGCCTTAGTGATGATAATGCAGGATATCAGTGATATTTATAATTATGTGCCTCCAGAAGTGGTGCCTGTGTTGGTGAAGAAGTTAGGGGTAAGGGAAAGTCTCATTTACAGCGTAGCCACTTTTTATAAGGCTATTAGCTTACATCCCAGAGGAAAGTATGTTGTAAATGTCTGTACTGGTACGGCGTGTCATGTGCGAGGTGCAGATAGGATCATGGAAGCATTACAGGACAGAATGAACATTAAGGAAGGGCAAACGACTCAAGATCTTCTCTTTACCTTGCAAAGCGTCCGCTGCGTGGGCTGTTGCGCATCAGGGCCCGTTATTAGAATTAATAAGGATACGCACGGCGGTTTGGATCGTTCGAGTGCAACAAAAGTTATTGACCACTACGAACGAGGCGCCTCCTGACGCCGTTGGGTCATGGAGATCACACGGGAATCATGACAAGATTAGCGGACAGACAAGCGCTGCAAGAACTCAGGACTTCACTTGAGGCCAAACAGCGGAACGGCAAGAGGCGATTGATTTCCCTTTGTTCAGGTTCGGGCTGTGGGGCCTATGGGACCGGTAAAGTGCATAAGGCGCTTATAGATAAGTTGGCCCAACGAGGCGTGCAGCACGAGGTTGAGGTAAAGCTGACGGGCTGTCACGGTTTTTGTGAAAAGGGGCCGATTATGGTTCTCTACCCCGAAGGTATCCTGTATTCACAGGTAAAGGAGGAAGATATTCCAGAGATAGTTGAGAAAACTGTCATTAACGGAGAGGCAGTTGACTCTCTTATTTTTAGGGACCCATCTACGAAGAAGAGAATCCTCCGTGAACATGATATCCCTTTTTACAAGCTCCAACAGAGGATCATTCTCGGTAACAATGGTGTGCTCGACCCGACCAACATCGAAGATTACTTAGCAGTCGGAGGCTATACTGCTTTGGAAAAAGCCCTTTTTGACATGACTCCTGACGAGATAATTGATCAAATAAAGCAATCAGAGTTGCGAGGCCGTGGGGGTGGAGGATTTCCGACAGGAATCAAATGGGAGTCCTGCCGCCGACAGGAGGGGGAGAAGTACGTCATTTGCAATGCCGATGAAGGAGACCCTGGCGCTTACATGGATCGGAGCCTCTTGGAAGGCAACCCCCATTGTGTTCTAGAGGGCATGATAATTGGGGCCATAGGCATTGGGTCACGAGAGGGGTATGTTTATGTCCGTCACGAATACCCTTTGGCGGTAACAAACCTCACGATAGCGATAGATGAGGCGAGGAAGATAGGCTTACTCGGCGACGATCTTCTCGGTTCTGGCTTCGACTTTGATATTCATATTAGCCGCGGCGGCGGCGCTTTTGTATGTGGAGAGTCTACCGCTTTGATGGCCTCCCTTGAGGGCAAACCAGGACGACCAAGGGCCAAATACATACATACAGTGGCCACCGGTTTTCGACAAAATCCCTCAAATCTAAACAATGTCGAGACTTGGGCCAATGTGCCGGTTATTATCAATAATGGTGCGGATTGGTATCGTTCGATAGGCAGTAACGGAAGCAAAGGGACCAAGATATTCTCGCTAGTAGGTAAAGTGGTCAACACTGGCCTGGTTGAGGTGCCAATGGGGACCAGCTTGCGTACCATTATTTACGATATTGGGGGAGGCATCCCTAAAAGGAAGAAATTTAAAGCTGTTCAAACCGGAGGACCTTCAGGAGGGTGTATACCTGAACAGTACCTCGATTTGGGAGTCGATTTTGATGAGCTGAGAAAAGTTGGCTCCATCATGGGATCTGGCGGTATGATCGTTATGGACCAGGACACTTGCATTGTTGATGTGGCCAGGTACTTCCTCGATTTTCTCAAGGAGGAGTCATGCGGCCAATGCAACCCGTGTCGCGAAGGGATCAAGCAGATGTTGGCAATTCTGAATCACATTTGTGCAGGTCACGGCAAGGAATCCGACATCGAACTGCTTGAAGAATTAGGTGACATGATCCGGAAATTTTCTTTGTGCGGACTTGGGACCACAGCTCCCAATCCGGTACTGACTACAATACTCTATTTCCGCGATGAGTACCAAGCACACATAAGGGATAAGAGATGTCCAGCAGGTGTCTGCAAGGCCCTTTTCCATTACGAGATTGAGGAAGAGACGTGTACTGGCTGCCGTTTGTGCGCACTCAAGTGTCCACAGGAGGCCATAAGCGGCGAGAAGAAAAAACCTCACCACTTGGATCAAGATAAATGCATCAAGTGTGGAATCTGTTATGACAGTTGCAAATTTAATGCAATTGCCATCAGATAGCCAAGGACACAAAAAAATTAATGCCCATGATTACTTTCAAGCTTAACGGTGAAGAAGTCCGGGGAGAGGACGGCCAATACCTCCTTCAGGTCGCTGAGAAATACGGAGTTGAGATCCCCACCCTGTGTCACCATAAGGCACTAGAGCCGGCTGGCATGTGTCGTCTATGCACGGTGGAGCTTTTTGACGGCAGAAAAACCCGATATGTCACCGCCTGTAACTACCCTATACGGGAAGGTATAGAGGTGAGTACTGATACCGAAACGGTTCACAAAGGGCGTAGACTCATCGTTGAAATGTTGCTTGCTCGTTGCCCTGGCGTACCCGTTATCAAGAAACTGGCGGAAGAATACGGCATAGAAGAGCCACGCTTTAGGAAAGAAGAGGATGATTGTATCCTGTGTGGCCTTTGCGTGCGCATTTGCGAGAGAATGGGAAACAGCGCTATCACCTTGACCATGCGCGGTGTGGACATGAAGATAGACACCCCTTTTCATGTCCAGACCGATGTCTGTATGGCCTGCGGTGCCTGTGCATCAGTCTGTCCTACTGGGCACATCAAGCTTGAAGATATTACTAGGCACGCAATTAGGCCTATACTGTCTGAGTATGATATGGGCCTCAAGGGCAGAAAGCCGATATACATACCATATGCTCAGGCCGTGCCCAACACGCCGGCCATCGACCGAAGCAAATGCATTCATTTCAAAACAGGTGGTTGCAAGATATGTACTCAGTTCTGCGATAGGAATGCAATTGACCACTCCCAGCAAGATGAAACCATTGAGTTGAACGTAGGCTCAATCATACTGGCACCCGGTTTCCAAGTGTTTGATCCCTCTCAGTCGGACACATATAACTACTCGAGACTTCCCAATGTTGTTACTAGCCTTGAATTTGAGCGTATATTGAGCGCATCTGGTCCTTACGGGGGCCATCTCGTTCGTCCTTTGGACAAAAGAGAACCCCAAAGAATTGCCTGGCTCCAGTGTGTGGGCTCAAGGGATTTGCATCCAGGGACCAAAAGCTATTGTTCGGCAGTTTGTTGCACCTATGCAATAAAGCAGGCCATTATCGCTAAGGAGCACAGCCGACAGCCGTTGGAGACTTCTATTTTTTATATAGACATGCGAACCTGCGGAAAAGATTTTGAGCAGTATTACAACCGGGCCAAAGATGAAATAGGCGTACGTTTCATAAGGTCCAGGATCAGTAGCGTCTTTCCGAAAGACGGAACAGGAGACCTGCTGATCCAGTATACGGATGAGTCTGGGAAGCGCGTTGAAGATGAGTTTGACATGGTGGTGCTATCCGTTGGTATAGGGATAACTCAAGGTTCCATCGACTTGGCTGAGAAAATAGGCATTGAACTTGATACCCATAACTTTGCCGCTACAAGCAGCTTTGAACCAGTTCGGTCATCAAGACCGGGGGTCTATGTGTGTGGAGTCTTTGAAGCTCCCAAGGACATTCCTGAGACTGTTGCCCAGGCTAGTGCTGCTGCGGCAAGTGCCAGCTCGTCACTTACAGAGGAAAGAGGCACTCTGATAAAAACAGAGGAATTTCCGCCAGAGCGGAATGTGAGTTACGAACCAATTAGAATCGGGATCTTTGTCTGCCATTGCGGTAGAAACATAGGTGGGGTGGCCAATGTTCCTGAGATCGTGGAGTATGCTAAAACCCTTCCATATGTGGATTATGCAGAGGAAAATATCTTTTCTTGTTCTGAAGACACCCAGGCAAGGATGAAAGAGATCATCGCAGAAAGGCAATTAAACCGTGTGGTGGTAGCCTCTTGTTCCCCGAGGACACACGAACCCTTATTCAGAGAAACGTGCCGGCAAGCCGGGATTAATTCCTACCTCTTTGAGATGGCCAATATCCGCAATCAATGTACGTGGGTACATATGCATGATCCGGATACGGCTACGGCCAAGTCTAAAGAACTGGTGCGTATGGCAGTGGCCCGCGCTGCCGTCCTGGAGCAGGTTTATGAAATCCCCAGGCCAGTCTATCAAGAAGGGTTAGTGGTGGGCGGGGGTGTGGCCGGGATGACAGCAGCCCTGGGTCTGGCTGAACAGGGCTTTAAGACTTACCTGGTGGAAAAGATGACTAAGTTGGGCGGCCATGCCCTTGCATTACATTCCACCTGGAGGGGAGAGGATGTAAAGCCCCACGTGGAATTGCTGGTTAAGAGAGTCCGTGAGCATCCTCTAATCAGTGTACACCTGGAAACGGAGGTCAGAGATGTTTCAGGTGCAGTAGGCAATTTTTTGTCAACACTTATTGATGCTCACGGAAAAAAGATTACTCTGAGACACGGTGCTATCATTATTGCTAGTGGCGGAGAGAGTTACAAGCCTGAAGAGTATCTCTATGGGGAAGACCCAAATGTCCTCCTATCACTGGAGCTCGATCAGGAGGTTATGCAATACCCTGACAGGCTTAAGGATACAAGTACTGCCGTGTTCATCCAGTGCGTGGGCTCCAGGGGGCCGGAAAGACCTTATTGCAGCAAGCTTTGCTGTACCCATTCCATTCACAGTGCCTTGACCCTGAAGGGACTGAACCCTGATATGAATGTCTATATCCTTTACCGTGACATAAGGACCTATGGGGAAAGGGAGGATATATATAGAGAGGCACGGTCCAAAGGCGTTCGGTTCATACGTTACGATCCGGATGATAAGCCCAGGGTTGAAAAAACGGATGGCAAACTCAGGGTGACAGTTAAAGATCAGGCAATAGGGATGTATGTGGAGATTCATGCAGATATTGTAACCCTAGCTTCGGCTATTATACCCCAGGCCGCAAGTGCCGTCCTTTCCAAAGTCTTCAAGGTTCCGACTAATCAGGACGGGTTCTTTATGGAGGCTCACGCCAAGCTAAGGCCTGTGGATTTTGCTTCTACAGGTATGTTCGTCTGCGGATTAGCACATGGCCCCAAAGCCATTGATGAGACGATCTCTCAGGCAAGAGCAGCGGTCTCCAGGGCCTGCACTATCCTTTCCCACAAAGAAAGGATGGTGGGCGGAAGCGTGGCCACGGTAGATCCTGGGTTGTGTGGCGCTTGTCTGACCTGTGTGCGCACGTGTCCCTACGATGTTCCTTTCATCAATCAAGATGGCGTGGCTCAAATAGACGCTGACAGATGTCAGGGCTGCGGGATGTGCGTGGCGGAGTGCCCATACCAGGCCATTGTGTTTGGCAGCCTTTCAACAGAGCAGCTTGCGGCCAAGATCGATGCATGTTTTGCTTGAGAAAACGGGTGATATGGAAGAATTTGAACCCAAGATTATCGCTTTCTGTTGTCAGTACTGCGCCTATGCTGCGGCAGACCTGGCAGGGGTCATGCGTCTAGAATATGCTCCGAACGTCCGAATTGTCCTGGTCCCCTGTACCGGCAGGGTAGACATCCTACAACTTCTGCGTGCCATAGAGGATGGTGCCGACGGGGTTTATGTAGCTGGTTGTTTGGAAGAGGGTTGTCATTTTCTTGAAGGGAATTTTAAGGCGAGAAACAGAGTCCGATTCGTAAGGGATCTGTTAGTCAGGATCGGTATTGAAGGAGAACGTGTGGAAATGTTTAACCTGTCCTCCGCGGATGGTCCGCGTTTTGCCGAGATTGCCAATGACATGACAGAAAAGATCAAGGCATTGGGGCCTAGCCCTTTGCGACGAGAAAAGAGGACAGAGGAGGGAATATGATCATAGGAGAGATGAAGCCAATCGAGGAGATTCTCGAAATGGTCAAGGATTATCAGAAGATTCTGATAGTCGGTTGTAAAGGCTGTGTCGCAGTCTGCAATGCTGGCGGCCCCAAGGAAGTCTCCATACTTGGCTCTCTCCTTAGGATCGCGCGAAGAAGACAAGGGCATGATATTGTTGCGGATGAGCAAGTGCTCGATCGGCAGTGTGAGCCCAAATTGATAGAGCAACTTGGTGAGTCTATACAGGAAGGCAGCTACGACGCGATTGTTTCAATAGCCTGCAGCATTGGCCCCCAATATATTGCAGAGGCTTTTGATACCATGGTCGTGCTTCCGGGGCTCAATACGAGTTTCATGGGGGGGACAATCGAACATGGCATATGGGGTGAATATTGCTCTGCATGCGGAAGCTGCGGGATCCACAATTTTGGGGGCTTGTGTCCTATTACCCGCTGTGCAAAAGGGCTCCTGAACGGGCCTTGCGGAGGCTCTGTTGACGGAAAATGCGAAGTAAACAAAGACATGGACTGTATCTGGGACCTCATCTATGAGCGTTTGAAGAAATTGGGACAAGTTGATCGGCTGAGACAGTTGATCGGCGCCAAAGACTGGTCAACCAGTCTGTCGGGGGGACCGCGCAAAATCATCAGAGAGGACTTGACCGTATGAAGGCAGAAACCAACCTCCAGAAGGTGCTCACCCAGGGAGGATTCGCTGTAACATGTGAGTTTGATCCTCCCCGCGGAATAGACGTGGGTCTAATACGGGAAAATGCGGCCCGGCTTAAAGGCAAGGTCGATGCGGTTAATGTTAACGACAATCCCACAGCGCGCGCCAGGATGTCGAGTTGGGCCGTGTCCAAAATGCTTCTGGATATGGGGATAGAACCGATTCTTCAAATGGTAACACGAGATAGAAACCGTATTGCCCTCCAAAGTGACCTTCTGGGTGCCTCTGCCCTTGGGATTCAGAATGTTTTGTGTCTTACAGGAGATCATCCGGCAAGAGGAGACCACCCAGATGCCAAGAAAGTTTTTGATATCGATTCTATTCAGTGGATTGCGGCAGTAAAACAGATACGAGACCAAGGGAGCCTGATGAACGGCAAAAAGATCTCGGGAGCGCCGAAGTTCTTTATCGGAGGGGTAGCCAATCCTTTTGTTGAATCCCTTGAATTGCATATTCTCCGTCTTCAGAAAAAGATCGCCGCAGGTGCGGAATTTATTCAAACGCAACCTGTATTGGAAATGGAAAGTTTTAAGAAGTGGTTGAACCAGGCCGCAGAACAGGGGCAAACAGATCAATGCCCCATCATAGCCGGGGTTATTTCACTCAAATCTGTCAAAATGGCGCAACACGTGCGAAATAATGTTCCAGGAATCATGATACCCGACACTGTCGTTGATCGTCTGGCTGCCGTGTCGGAAGATAAGCAACTGGAAGAAGGGATGAAGATCTGCATTGAGCACATAGGAGAGCTCAAGGAGACAAAAGGTGTTAATGGGGTCCATATCATGGCCATAGGATGCGAGGAAAGGCTTGCAGAGATCATAGAACGGGCGGGTCTCCTGCCCAGACCGGATGTGTCATGACGTTTTAGTGCCCATCCACGAATGGCTCATTAAGCAATGGGCCCTGGCGCAAGTTTCCAATTCAGAAATGAGCAATTTTTTCTCTGAGCACTTGTGCCGTCGTAGCCTTGGCGAAGTCGCAAGGCCGCACAAGGGTTTGCGCCGAGACATACTTTTCGTAGGTTGCAGGCGAAAACCCGCGGATAACACCGCTCAGAAGAAAAAAAAGCCATTTATGGATGAAAACTAGAGGCTTCTATCAGATTCAATCATTTCCGACAAAGTTATGGAATTGAGCCTATCGTGCATCGCTTTTGTTGCTTCTTCCCACACGCCACGGGTCAGGCAATCCTTGG
>CAZCWQ010000007.1:0-42073 GCA_964502365.1 uncultured Desulfobacterales bacterium
CTGACCAACGAATAGTGAACAGACATGGTTGTTTGCATGAGCATTGTCAGTAGACGAGCTGTCGCCAAAATCCTTTGATTTTCCATAACGGAGGCAACGAGTCTTAACCTCGAACTTAGTTGGAAACATCGCCATGAGACACGGCAAGAGATTTGTAATGGCCATTGTTGCCGATGAACGAGGAAGATTTTTTGATGTTGATGGCTGTGCGGCCGTAGGGATGGCGGGTGGCAAGCTGATCCCACTTGTCGAAGGTGAGACTATCAATATGCCAGCAAGGGGCGAGCACCTGTTTTTGCCTGATCGAAGGCCCATTGTATTCAACATTGTGACAGAGGAATTTGAAGTTCTCACTGAAAACCCATATGCACCAGGGGAACCAGTTTATCCTGTTGCTGCCTTTAATGCCCCGGGCTATATGACTTGTCTTGTGAGTGCCTATGCAGAAGAGCCCAAGCCCACACCACTTCCACTTTTTTCATACGGTGCTGTAGGCTGGTTGAGAAAAGGATTCAGGGTTGCCAGCATAAGAGTGGATGCAGAAAGGCGCCAGGATACGCGCCTTATGTCACAAGACAAGATTGTGGAAGGAATCTCAAGGCTTCGCACTGTCATGCCGTTCAATAGGCTTAGGGCCCATCTTGAGACCTGTGCCTTGACATACGGCTGCCCAGCGGCCAAGAACTTCTTTCTGGGGCGCTATGAGGCTCCGTTGCCTACTTCTGCGCATTGCAATGCAAGGTGTTTGGGGTGTCTTTCTCTCCAACAAGACAGCACTATCCCGAGCACCCAAGATCGTATTGAGTTTACCCCTACACCAGATGAGATAGCACAGATTGCTGTCCATCACATCAAACACGCCAGACGGGCCATAGTGAGTTTCGGTCAAGGATGTGAAGGAGAACCTCTTCTGGCTGGAGACGTTATTGAACGTGCCATACAGCTAATTCGAGGGGCCACGAAGACAAGAGGCACCATCAACATGAACACCAATGCCAGTCTTCCCTCCACCCTTGAGAGGCTTCTTGACGCAGGCCTCGACAGTATCCGCGTGAGCATGAATAGTGTGAGAAAACCATTCTATGAGGCCTATTTTCGCCCGAAGGGCTATAGCTTCAACAATGTGGTCGAAAGTATCAATCTGGCTGGAGGCATGGGTAAGTTTGTCTCGGTCAACTATCTGAACTTGCCTGGCTTCACGGATGAAGAGGCGGAGGTTGAGGCCTTCTTGTCCTTTATCGGCAACCATCCTATACGGATGATTCAGTGGCGGAACTTGAATTTTGATCCGGTACGTTATTGGCAGCTCATGGGTGGCAGGAACGATACACGGTTGATTGGCATGGCCACATTATTAGAAAAGGTGCGCAACGCTTTCCCCAGATTGAAATTTGGGTACTTTAATCCCCCAAAGGAGAAATTCAGCTCCTGGACGCTCTAAGACTTTTGCATAACCCCTTTTCACCAAATCTTGCCATTAGGAAAAAATTTCCCTATTGGAAGTCTCTGACTAATGCATCGAGTCGCACCCTGGCACTAGCGGCCAACATGACTTGAGTCACAACATCAATAGATTTAATCGTATAATATAGGCATCTTGTACATTGTAAGTATCGTCAACATTCCAAATACCTTGCAGGATTTTCAGTTTGGTTGTTGGTTTGGTTCATTGGCACAGTATTTGAGAGTTAAGGGAAAAACAAGGGGGACAGGTCCCACATTTGAATTAGTTGATTACACTGTTTGAGGGCTATAACACGATGAACGTATTGAAAAGAATCCTGCCGTACCTGGTGATGATAACATTGTGTCTGTCTGGCTGTAGCTCGGAACCAATCATAATAACTGCACTTGGTGTGGCTGGCTATTTTGCCTATAAGCAATGTATCCTTACCGAACGTTCTGGCCTACCGGAACAGATCTATATAAGCCCCATACAAAATGACTACTTTGGATCTCATGTGGGGGTCTTCCAATTCAGGGAACCCGCTTATGCAAGGGGTATGGGCATGGCTGCCACAGAGTCTCTATATGAGGCGCTGCTGAGCAATACTGTATTTGTCAGCGTGAAACTTGAGACGGACGTTTCAGACACGAGTATTGAGAACTTAATCGACGTGGCCCGTAGCAAGAACTACGATTTAGTCATCACAGGAGATTTGACCTACTACTTTGAAGGTAGCCTTCAACAACCGTCGCGGGTTGATGAGCGGATCAGGGTGATCGATGCTGCCGGAGGCACCACTCTTTGGTACGCCAAAGCAATGGAAGTCGGAACACCCACCCCTGAGACCGACTATATCTTCACAAAACGCCGTGGGGCCGAGGCACCAACTGCTTGGGCGCTGCTGAGGGCGAATGGAGAGAAGTTCTGCAAGATGCTTCTCAGCGTGCCCACGCAAGAGTTCCCGGCCACAGCTCAAGAAGAACAAGCATTGAGTGAAGCCTCTCCCGCCCTGAAGAACGGGGGGTCTGCCTGACAGCACTGCTTCCACCCCGGTAAGGAGAAAAACAGTTCTCGTATAGCTCCCCTCGACCCCGTCCTAAAGGACGGGTCTAACGTCAACAAAACCACGATCACATGACAACAAAAAGGGTTGGCATGCAGGAAGAGTTTTCTGAAATCCTTTTTGAAAAAGAGGAGGACTTGACCTCAGCCTTAGCAGGAGCCGGAGATGGAGCCGGGCCCAGAGGTGTGGCCGCCGAGGAGGGATCTGGGGATAGGCAAACCGTAGATCGGTTCTAACTTATTATAATCTCCTCAAGGGGTCGTTTCGGGACGTGGTGGACATCCTTGCTATCGCGCCAATACTTGATGTTTGCGTCCGGGCCCACAGTGTCAATGACCACAGTCTGTTTAGGTTTACCGACGGCAACGACCAGTAAAATGTCCAGATGCGCCGGGATGGCAATGGCTTCACGGAGCTCCCTACGTTTGACCGAACCGATCATGCATCCTCCCAAACCCTTTTCGACTGCACCCAAGAGAATAGTCTGGCATGCAATGCCATGATCACAGCCGAAGGATTTGGCGATGGTCGTGTCGCCTAACACAATGATATAGGCAGATGGCCTCTCGCCTTCTGATGGTCCTTTCCAATCCTTTAGGTAGCCCGCCCACGCAAGGTGCCTAAAAATAAGAGCATTTTTCTCGGGGTCGGACGAAAGCATATACTTTAAGGGCTGGAGGTTTGCGGCCGAAGCACAGTAGCGAGTAAGCCCTACAAGCTCTTTTAGAGTCTCATTCTCTATTGGAACTTCTTGGCAAAACCTGCGATAACTACGATTATTTCTCACCAGATCGGCAATCATTTCGACCTCCCTGAATCCCCGTGAGACGTTTGAACAACTCCTTTTCACTTGTTTGCATAAACTTTTTGACCCATTTACGGTCTCGCTCACTAAATCGCAAGAACTCGGCCTAAGGGCCTCAAATAACTTGCGATTTGCCCACTGACGTGGGACCGTTCGCTTCGCCCGGATGGGTTACCCCAAAAACTCCATGACTGGCGTTCAAAGGAGCTATTCAAACGTCCCCTAATCATGCCACACTAATATCTTTCACAATGTGGTTGATTGTCAAGAGAATGTCTGTGTGATCAGAGCTAAAGGCCGGTCACTCTAAAACGTGGCAAGAGTATATGTCCTAAACGCTTCATCGGCGAGGTAATAGAATTCTCTCTTTCCGCTTGGGTTGATGGCATCACTGGTGCCATTCATATTGTACAGATAGGCTTCAAAGTAGCCATTTTCGGGGGTTCCGTCAGTCTGACTTCCCGCTTCGACCCTGATCCTCACGCCACTGGACAAAGTAAACACCGGAGGCCTGGCAACTCCTCCAACAGTCTTGACACCTATGTCGGACCCGTTTGTCTGCGTGTAGTCAACGTCCTCCAGGTTGACGAAGTTGTCTCTGACAATGGTCATTAAGTTTCTCCCATCTGTAATGGCCACGACGTCAGAAGTCCTTGTTTTTAAATCGAGCACAAACACGAAGGCGATCTGCGCTAAGATACCTATTATCATGAACACAATGAAGAACTCTATGATGGTAAAGCCCCTGTTGTCTTTGAGTTTTCCCAGCATGATCTGCTCCTTTTTCGAACAAATTGACAGGTGAGACGAGTTAATTAATCAACGGCCCCCATCTTCCGTTGACACAGACACGGGAAAGCCCTTTCATTTCAGGATACTGAATATTACCGAAGCCGAGCGTGCCGTTTTTGTCTTTCCATACCAGGCAGCTGGTGGAAAACTCTGAAGCGACAGTCTCGAGCAATTTCGCTTTTAAGGTGCCGGTGTCTTGCTTTGCACTGATTAGTGTGGCAAAAGGGGGACTTTTCATGCTGATCCAGTTATTGGTTTGAAATATAGAAGCCAGATCTTTTTCAGGATACTGAATATTACCGAAGCCGAGCGTTTCGTTCTTGTCTTTCCACACCAGGCAGCTGGTGGAAAACTCTGAGGCGATTGTTTCAATCGACTTGGCCTTTGTGAGGCCGGTATCTTGCTTTGCGCTGGTTTGTGCGGCAAAAGGGGGACTTTTCATGCTGATCCAGCTATTGGTTTGAAATACAGACACCAGATCTTTTTCAGGATACTGAACATTACCAAAACCCAGTGTGCCGTTTTTGTCTTTCCATACCAGGCAGCTGGTGGAAAACTCTGAGGCGATTGTTTCAAGCGATTTGGCCTTTGTGAGGACGCTATCTTGCTTTGCACTGATTAGTGTGGCAACAGGGGGACTTTTCATGGTGATCCAGCTATTGGTTTGAAATACAGACACCAGATCTTTTTCAGGATACTGAACATTACCAAAACCCAGTGTGCCGTTTTTATCTTTCCATACCAAGTGGTTCGAGTTAAGGCCTAAGGCAATGGCCTCAGGGTCGTTTTTTCGTTTTGGAGTCCCGGCCTCTGGGCTGAGGGCCTCCCGGCCTTGTGGCAAAGGGATCTTGACATTGTACCACCTGCCAATGGCATAGACTGACAGCTTACTTGCAGTAGGGTACTGAACATTGCTGAAACCCAACACGCCATCTTTGTCTTTCCACACCAAGTATCTCTGGCTCAGTTCGGATCCCACACACGGGCTGGTATCAGGCTCTGCCGCTAACATGACTTCAGGCTGAACAGCGGCAATGAGTCTCTCCTCTCGCCTTTCTGGCAAAGAGACGGAGTTTACACTCATGCGGGATTGGCGAAGGGCTTGCAAAAAATCCTCTGTGGCCAAGGTACGTTTCTGTTTGTCTGAAGGCTCAGGCCGTCCAGTATCTTTGGGTCTAATAGCCTCCTTCGCTTTAGGAGCAGGGGTGGGGGCGGCAACCATGAGACCCTTTTCGGCTTGGGGCTTTAAGCGGTTGTCTATGAAAGCTACCATTCTTCGGTCATCGACGATGAGGGTCTTACTTAGATAAAAATCAGAGCCCTTTGGTTCATAGTACCAGTCAATCTCCTCAATCAGAGACTTATTATTCAAGTATTTGGGATAGAGATCCATGAGGGCGGAGGGGTACGAACGATTCTCCTGGTAGTAACTCTTCAGCGCTCTTCCTATCTTGGTCAGGCCAGCCCTGGGGCTCTTCTTTGCCATTTCCGTAATCCTGGCGTTTGCCTTTGTTCTGTATACTTCTGTATCGCCCTTCCTCTTGTGGTATCGGTGACCCATGAACCCGCACCACAAGACAAGCACAACGACTACAACAATGATGTATTCTTTTTTCATAACAACCACTTGCGACACTAAATTAGGGCAGTGCCCCAAGACTCTTAGACGTATCGACCCAATAAAACAAGCAAATTTGGTGCCACCTGACGCAGAACACGGCGTTATTCGGCTTGATTGCAAAGAAGTATTGATTCACGGGCGGTGGAGCCGAGCTATATAAAATCGTGGAGCGATCTTATGTGGTGTATGCGGTCTTATAACTTGACATTAACGCAGCGCAGAAGCTATGTGATATAGACATGTTAAGAGATTAGCCCGCCCACAAATACGGGGTTTCAGGAGGGCGCATTGAGGGAGGCCTTTGCACACCGGGCAGGACGGATATTCCTCGTGGTCCTGTTTTTGGCAATTGTGGGGTTGTTGGCAGTCACCCCGCTATTTTCCAGACCAGTAATTATTATGGGATGGATCAGCCTGCCATTTGCGGCCGGCATTATTTTCTTGCTGATCTGGCTTTGTGCCTATCTTGTCTATTTTTTTAAGTATTGGCCCTTTCGTTGATCTCTGGCCTGACCTCTATTCCTCTTGACCGTGTCCGCCTTCTGCATTGTTCAGGCTAAGACAGGGCAAGCCTGGGTGAGGCCATGCGGGTCTGATGTGAGGTATGGTTAAAATCTTTGTTTTAGCTATCTTTGGATTCGTGGTTTTGCTTCTGGCTGTCTACGGTTACAGGGTCTCGGCCAAGACGGCAGAGGATTACATGCTTGCCGGCAGGGGGATTGGCATTGCGGTCATGTTTTTCTTCGCCCTTTTTGCCATCTCAAGTGTGTGGACCTTTTATGCCTATCCGAGCATCCTGTATCGGCACGGGCCGGGGTTTGTATATTTCATATGGGGCTGCGTTTCAGGGTTTGTCATTCTTTACATGTTTATCGGCCCACGGCTTTGGGCCGTGTGTCGGTTGAATCGTTTCCTATCCCCCATAGAGGCTATCGCTGCCAGGTATGAGTCACCTGGACTCAGACTCATGGTCTCCATGGTGCTTCTTGGTTCGATTATTCCGTACATCGCTGATCAGTCTTTAGGTGTGGGCCTGGGGCTCAAGGCTTTGTTGGGGTTTCCACCTGTTGCGGGCATCTCTTACATCTCTATGCTTCTGATTTTCATCGTTTTGTTGGGCGGTATGCGTATTACGGCGTGGGTCAATGTTCTCCTTGGCCTGGTTTACACGGTTGCCTTCTTTGGGTCTCTCGTCTTTGTCATTAGCAGGGTTTTCCCAGGGGGCCTTCCAGAGGCCGTGGGTATTCTTCAGAGCAAGGCTCCTGCTCTTCTCACCACACCTGGCCCTGAAGGGGTATTCAGGCCGGCAGTGACCTCTATTGTGTTTTTGGTAGGAATTTTGGCCTTCACCTGGCCGCATATTGTTATCAGCACCATGACCGCCCAGGATAAAACCATATTCAAATGGATGCCCGCTCTAGCCCTTATCGTAGCTGGCATACTCTTTTACAGCATTCCCTTTATCTGGGGAGCTGTGGTCGCTCCTGCTGTCAGTCGGATGCCGGGCACACTGGTGCCCCCTGTTTCAGGTAAAGATGCGGACAGTATTGTTCAAATGATTGTAAGCAGTTATCTTCCTCCTTGGTTTTCGACGTTTGTACTCATGGGCGTTATTGCGGCGGCCATTTCCACAGCTGCGGTCCAACTCATGACGGCAAGCATTATCGTGGCCCGGGACGTCATCCACGGTCTTTTTATGCCCCAGGGCACAGACCGATTTCTCATCCGCACTACCAAGCTGTCGATCATTGCAATTGTCTTGTTAAGCACCACCATTGCGTATTGGTATCCAGTCGAACTGGCTCAATATCTAGTGGGAATCGCCATTCCTGGATTTGCCCAGTGGGGACCATCTCTGGTCGGGGGAATTCTATGGAAAAGAGCTACCAGGCAGGGAGCAGTGATCGGGATCTTTGCGGGTACCATCTACCTGGTTGGGGGATTTATTTATCCGCCTGTGTTATTTGGCCTCCACCCGGCGATTCCAACGCTCCTGGTCAATACTACACTTTTTGTCGTGATCAGCTCAATCACCCGTCCATCGAGTGACATGGTGATTCGGGTATTTTTTGATGAAGTGGAAGATTTTCTCTCGAAAAAGGCGTAAAGACACATGGCGGCTTATCTTTAAGCCCGCAGGGGATATGGCCGATATCATGGCCCTGCCGGGGGCCGTTGTGGAGGGCCAGATCGCGGGCCGTTATCTGCTGTCTTCCGGCATGACGGCCGGGACGGTGATTGTGCAAGGGGTGTCTCGTCAGGGGATTTTGGCAGGGGTAGATGTTGCAATAGACCACGAGGCAGCCTCCGAGCACGATGTGGATGTGGCGTATCAACCGAGGTCGGGCAGGGCGAGTCTGCGTCCTGCTGATACAATAAATTTTGAAGCAATGATGCTGGAGGCAAGAGACGAATTTGTCTCCGTCCACACGGGCCCTGAAGACTTGGCTTGTATCCTTTATACGTCTGGCACCACAGGACGACCCAAAGGGGTGAGACTGACGGTCAAGAATTTCGTGTCTGAACAGGAATCTGCAGCGCAAGCGCTTGATGTAACCCCAAAGGATAAGATTGTTGGGGTTCTTCCCTTTTTTCATGTTTTCGGGCTTTCAAATATCCTTCATCTAGGTTTGGTTCATGGCGCCAGCATTGTGCTGGTTCCCCAGTACAGTCCTGCTAATCTACTGAAAATCATCATGGAAAACCATCCGAGCCTGATAGTGGCGATTCCCACTATGTTTGTTCACCTCCTCACGCTGCTGGAGCGAAGAGACCAGCGTCTGCCCGAAAGCATACGATTGTGCGTATCAGGCGCAGCAGCCCTGCCCAAAGAAATGATAGAAGCGTTTGAGGAGTCCTCGGGTTGTCGAATCGTTGAGGGCTATGGTTTGACTGAAACAGTGGCTGCCTGCTGTCTCAATCCGCCGGATGGTGTTTGCAAAGCGGGCTCCATCGGTGTTCCCCTCCCCGGATTTGAGATGAAAATCGTGGATGTTTATGGCAAAGAGGTTCCAACAGGTGAGGTGGGAGAGATTGCAGTCAGGGGAAAGGGTGTCACTATAGGCTATTATAACATATCCCAAGAGATTGAGGAAGCCTTCAGGGACGGCTGGTTTCTTACCGGTGACATGGGATATCAGGACCAGGACGGCTATTTCTTTGTCACTGATCGCAAAAAGGAGCTCATCATCAAAGGGGGACTCAATATTTCTCCGAGAGAGGTAGAGGAAGTCCTCCTCATGCATCCAGCGACAAAGGAGGCGGCCGTGATCGGCAGAAAAAAGGGGGAACGAGAAGAGATTGTAGCATTTGTTACCACCAGGGGAGATGTTTCGGCAAGTGAGCTAATTAGCCATTGCAAGCGGGTTTTGTCAGGCTTCAAGGTGCCAGATCTGATCTGTTTTATGGAGACACTTCCAATGAGCGTGACAGGGAAAGTTTTGAAAAAGGAACTCACAGACGTTTACAAGGATGAACGCAGAATCAAACGAAAAGAGACTGCATCTGATTGGGTCGATTGAAAGGTGGGCGACCTCCCTTCCGGACTTAGTGGCACTCCACTTCGAAGGGGAGGCCATCACATATAAGGAACTCAATCTTCGAGCCAATCGGGTGGCCAATGGTCTCAGGAAGCTGGGAGTGGAAAAAAGAGACCGAGTTGCCATCATGCTTCCGAACATTCCTGAGTTTGTATACGCCTTTGTTGGCACCATGAAACTTGGGGCGGTGGCAGTACCTTTCAACACCTTGTACAAAGGCAGAGAAATCCACCATATTCTCAAAGATTCAGGTGCCAAAGTCCTTATTGCCTTAACTAACTTTGCCTCCATGATTAATGAAATCCGGACCGAGCTTCCAGCCCTGGAGCAGGTGGTCCTGACCGGGGAGCGCAACTTGCTCTTTGGCCACCCTGAAAGCACGGCCTTCATACACTTGGTCCTTCAATGGGATCTCATAAAGGACGTGGATGGGGCTTATCAGAAGATGGGGGATATCCTGTTGAAGATCATGGAGGATCTTGGGGTTAAGGAGGCTTGGTACAAGCACCGTGGGAGCATCCGAGTGGGAGGAGACAAGATTGCCACTTTTGTCATCTCAGAGGTGGAAGGCATGGCGCTGATCAGTGCAGTGGTCTTTTTGGGTGCCATGCATACGCGAGACTTCTTTCGCGTGGTATGGGTGCCGCCCGAAATCAGGGATAAAGTGGTTGAACCCCTGACATCTGTTGAACAGGAGGCCGGGCAAAGACCGCTTTGGGATGAAGTCAAGAAGGCCGTTGTGGCAGCATTAAAGGAAGGATTTCGAGTGGAGATCAAGGAAGGCTCCCTAGTTAGAGACGAACTTTTTGGATACGAGAAGCTGCGTTCTTTGGCCTATAAGACACGATAGGTCACAGTGTTACATGTTGGACGTTACAGATTACAGATGCGACTTAGGCAAGTACCATCTCGTAATTGAAAGTCTGTAACTGGGTAACCGAAGTACGCTATTTTACGATTATCACCTCGGTGCCTTTGACCTTTGCCCATTCTATGTTCTTATTGTGCTCGTCCCAATACTTTTTGTTAACGTCTTGGACCCACACTATCTCAATCTCATTCTTACACTCTGGACAATGGTACCTGAAAGAAGATGTTATCTTCATGTCGCACCCGCATTCATTACAAGTCACTTTCATTATACGCCTCCTAATGTTTGTTTTACCTGGATGAGGCTTGCTTTGTTTAGCATTCTTCAGGTATCCTGTCAAAAAGCCCGTTTGAATGGTTCTACTAGTTGAATCGGTTGTATTGATGAAAACTTCCAAGCCATCTGAAACCTATAGACCCTTCGAGAACCTAAAGACCCTTCTTGAGAAGCACTCTTTTTCATTGGGTGTCCACCGCAAAAAGAATCCTGCTGGAAACATGATTAGAGATAGGACACTGGATGGCGATGATCAAACAGGGCTTTTTTATGAGGCAATGGCAGGTGTCACACCTGTTGAGGGAGAACGTACTTTAGTTGACAATGGTAAAATGGGTCCGACCAAGGTGCCTCAACAGGACACCGAGGCTGAGGCCTTAGCTCAACTGGAAGATTTGGTAAGGCACGGTGCAGGGTTTATTATTTCCGACACACCGGAGTACATGGAAGGGATCGGCTACGGAGTGAACCCTGAAATTGCCAGACGTTTGCACTTGGGTGATTTTTCCATCCAGGACCACCTTGATCTCCACGGCCTTGGTGTTGATGATGCCTATGAGGCATTTGAAGAGTTTCTAAAAGAAGCTCTTCTGTTGGGCAAAAGGGCCATTCTGGTCATACACGGCCGCGGTCTGTCTTCACGTGGAAAGCCTGTGCTTAAAGCCAAGGTCAAGCAATGGCTTACAACCGGCCCCTGGCGCAAATGGGTCATCGCCTTTACCAGTGCGAGAGCATGCGACGGAGGCACCGGGGCCACTTATGTGTTGCTACGCCAGCGTCCTGCCACAAAACGTTACAGGAAGGGAATAACCAAGAAATAGCCCGTTGGCTGTTAATCTCAAAAGCTTTTTGGATTCACCTTAAGGCTCTTTTGAGAGGGTGAATTTGACAGGTCAGAGCCTTCTGGTGTAATTTTGAAAAATATGAGAGCTTGGCCTTTTTCAAAGTGCTAAAGTATTACTCAAAAATAACGTTATGCTAACGAGATACTTATGAAATCGAAATTGTTGTGGATGGCGGGAGTACTGATTGTGTTAGGGGGGATTTGTGTGTCTTGTGCCAGCCACAAGCTCAGCTGGGTTTCACCGTATAGAGAGATTTCTTCGCTTAAGGAAGGCGATATCTTGCATATTCCCACCGGGGTTGTGGTAACTGAGAAGCAATTGATTAATATCTTGAGTGGGGCAAGAGTAGTCTATGTGGGCGAAGCCCACGACAATGTAAATAGTCACAAGGTGCAGCTAGACATTTTGAAGGCACTTGCAGAACAACATCCCGGGAAAATAGCTGTGGGCATGGAAATGCTAAAGAGGACTTCGCAAGATGTTGCTGATAAGTGGACATCAGGGGAGTTGGATGAAAAAGAGTTGGTGAGAACGTGGGTGAAAGACTGGAGCAATGACTTTCAATACTATAGACCTATCTTGCATTATGTGCAAGAGCACAAAATCCCTTTGTTGGCCCTTCGAGCCCCTGATGACTGGGTGGAAACCATAAGAGGAGATGCCGATCCCACCGCACAGCCAGAAAGGAACGAGGAACCTCTTCCTAATATGGATGTTAAAGACGCTTATCACCGGGCTCACATCAAGGCCGTTTTTGGTAAGCATCCAAAGCACATGCAAAGTTTTGAAAGTTTCTATAAGGTTCAGGTGTTATGGGACGAATCCATGGCGGCAAGCGTATCTGAATATCTTCTCAGCGAAGGGGGTCAAGACAAACAGGTGTTGATTTTCGCCGGCCAACAGCACGTTGAGTATGGGTTTGGTATTCCTCGTCGGGTTTTTCGGCGTGTTCCGTTTCCTTACGCCATTATTCTGACCACGGTGGTCGGCTTTCCTCCGGAAAAACAACACAAGCTGATGAACGTCACATTGCCTGACATACCTTTGCTGCCGGGAGATTTTGCCTGGATGGTCAGCTACAAGGATCTGGAGGACGAGAGAGTGTATCTGGGGGTCATGGTTCAAGATGCTCAAGGAGGTGTAAAGATATTGGGAGTAAGTAAGGATTCGTCAGCTGAAAAGGGAGGATTAGAAAAAGACGATATCATAACCGCTTTTGATGGTGAGCCAATCAAAACAACATTTGATTTGACCTATTCAATAGGCCAAAAGAAACCGGGTGAAACAGGGTTGATAGAAATCTTACGGGACGAAAAGCCCTTACGCTTTGAGGTCACTTTTCAAGCGGGTGGCCCTCACAAGTGAGTATTTCAGCTTGACTCCCATGCACTATCCCGTCGAAATTGAAGTGAAGTTTCATCTTCCCGAGGTCAACTGCACACGTGGCCGTATTTTAGCTATAGGTGCAACCTCTAGCGGCAAGCTTTTCGAAACCAATATTTGTTTTGAAGACAGGGCAAAGAGCTTTAGAGATCGGCATATCCTTCTGAGGCTGAGAAAAGACGACAAAATCAGGTTGACGTTCAAATCACCACCTGTGCACGCTAATGGGGACTTCAAGACATACCTCGAGTCCGAGGTGGTGGTGGACAATTTTGACACCTGCCGTGCTATTCTGGAAGGCCTAGGCTTTCACCCGGAGCAAACTTATGAAAAATGGCGGGAGACTTTTGCTTTGGGGGACACAAAACTCATGATCGACACCGTGCCGTTTGGTGTATTTTTGGAAGTCGAAGGGAAAAAATTCGACATCCTAAACGTTGCAGACCGCCTGGGGCTGAAGTGGGAGGAAAGGATCTTGCTGAATTATCTGGAAATTTTTGAGATCATCCGCCGTGGGGAAAACCTTCCGTACAACGACATGGCCTTTGACAACTTTAAACAGCCCCCTTTAGTAGATATTAAGCGATACCTCCCTTTACTCTTTGCCGGATGACTTTCAGGAGGGCAAGTGAAACAGATTTCAGTGCTGTCTCTGAACCTCCGCTTTGGCCTTGCTGATGACGGGCCTAATGGGTGGGAATATCGCAAAAAAAGTGTCGCTAAACTATTTCAAAGACAACATTCTGACTTCATAGCCACTCAGGAAGCTAACGGTTTCCAGATAGATTTCTTGGCCGATAGCCTGCCTGACTATGGATATATTGGAAGACGGAGTCCTGCACCGAGGTTCTGGCAAGACAATGTTCTTTTTTATCGCAAACCTATTGTGTGCACGGACTATGTCCATTTTTTCCTGAGCGAAACGCCCCATGTCCCAAGCCGCTCTTTTGGGAGCCGTTTCCCACGGCAGTGCACCCTTGGGCTCTTCCTTGTTAATGATCGATCCTTGATTTGTATTGATACACATCTTGATTTTGAGACACATGCCCAGATGGGCGCTGCTCGTGTCATTAAGCAACAACTTGCCTTGTTTGCGGACAGCACTGCCGCCATTTTGATGGGCGATTTCAACACAACGCCTGAAAGCCCTTGTTATCGCTGGCTCACTGGCAAAGAAGCTGACAGCGAGGCGGGGTTTCAATTCAAGGAGACGTTTACAAGACCGTATCCCAGTACCTACCATCAGTTTACTGGAAAACCCGTTGCCGGCTATATTGACTGGATTTTGTATCGAGGGCCACTTCAGTTAAAGACTTGCAGGGTGCTTGAGGAATCAGTAAATGACATTCACCCTTCTGATCACTATCCTGTTGAAGCCATCTTTGAATCCTAACTGATGTTCAAAGTGACAGTGGACCAAAGGGGGGCCCGATGAACAAGGAGAGGCTTGATTACTTGAAACGAGACTATGTGCAGGGATTTCCAGCCTATTGTGGATTTGAAGTGGATCGGGTGGCGTCCGGGCGGTTTGAGACCAGTCTTAAGGTAGGTTCAGATCACAGGCAACAAGATGGTTTTGTTCATGCCGGTGTAATTGCTACCATGGCTGACCACACAGCGGGATATGCCGCATACACTATTGTTGACGAAGACTTTCGTATCCTGACCATCGAGTTCAAGATAAACTACTTTAGGCCTGCCACTGGCGAGGGAATTGTCTGTCGTTCAAGGGTAATTAGTAACGGCAAGAAGATCATCGTTTCGGAGTCTGAAGTATTTTCCATATCCGACGGCCACGAAAAACTTGTCTCCAAAGCCATGGTCACGTTAATGGCTGTGTCTGCTTCTCGGCTTGCGAATTAGCCAGTAATAATTTAGGCCCAGCCGTATGGTTTGTTGCAAAATAGTTCTTTAGTTTTTCTATTTTGGTGCCGATAAGAGGACTCAGCACAAAACAGTTGTAAAAAAGGCAAACCTCTCGTGAGAGTGGGACGCAAAGCCTCCGGCCCTACATGATGGGTAGCGGGGTTGCTCAACCAGTGACAGGCTGAACACTCAAGCCCATTCTGTTTAGAGGAGAATGGGCTTTTTTTTGGAAAACAGGCAAACTGGTTTTTTGCCGGATTTTTTTCAGGAGGTAAACAATGTTTGAAGGGATCGGTACTATTTCAAACTTGAATCAAGAAAATCCTCAAGCCGTTCAAAGCCCGATGGAGAGGCTTCGCGAGACGACCACGGATGTTCTTAAGGGGAAGGTTAACCCAGTGGAATCTGCTGATAATCCGTGTAATGAATCCGGTTCGAGTGGAGAAACAGATCCACGAGACGTAGTTCGGCGCGATTCAGCTGAAGGATGCATTATTGAACTATTTGGCTAGAGCAACCCTGCTCCAACAAGTTCGCATTTGGCACTAACGAAGTTTCAGTAGCACTGGAACGAGCTTCTCGGATGTGCGTGCATCTTTTCCACCGGTCATCTCCAAAAAAAGGAGGAAGAGATTCGCGCCGGGGGGAATAACGCCATTTTGGGAAGCCGACATACAAAGAGAGAATCCACGTCTTGCTGGCGCGGATTCTCTCTTTTTGGCGCGGAGCAAACTACCCCCCTGGACCAGTTGTCATTGAGTCTTTGCTGACCTGAGGGGCATGACGTGCTTGTCCATATTTACGGTGACTTCGGCATGAACGTAATTATTTGTCTCTTATTGTCGATATGTATTTTGTAGTTGTTCATAAAATCCATGCCCAGAATGCCACGAAATTTGCCTTCTTCTCCGAGGGGTAAATCTGTTATTGCCACAGGGAAGTAGTTTCTCCTTAAGCCTCCCACCTGAATAGAATCCAGCCTAACTGTTTGCGCTTGAATCTCCATGGCCATGGTCTTCAATGTAATGGAATTGCCCAGATCTCCTTCAAGTCCGAGATCCCGCGCCAGTTTCCTTGAAAAAACAGTAATGCCTGCTCCAGTGTCGACCAGAACCGTGGCATTAAGGAAGTCGTTCAAGATTACAGGCACCATGATATGTCCGTTGATAGAGGAAAACTTCACAATGGTCATTACTTCCTCGCTTGTTTCTTGGCCTGCTTCCTTTTCATCTTCGGTGGGTGTCTCTGTTTCCTCCTCTTCGGCAGGAACTTCTTTCTTTATTCTTTCAGACAGCCTTTCCGCCTCGCCTAAAGAATAGTATATGTGAATGTTATAAGCTTCTTTGTCCTTGTCGGAAGAGTACTGGAGAAAATTGGCAAATTTCTCATCAGCCAACTCAAAATTGGCCTGGCGGTAATAGATTGCACCGAGGCGATAGTATGCCGGAGCAAATTTGGGGTCTATTTCTATTGCCTTTTCGTAGCATCGTATTTCGGCCTCAGAGTCATCATCCAACGCTTTGCCTTCTTCAAACCAGTGTGTGGCTGTAAGGGCTTCATGCTCCTCCCCTTGGTCGGACTCTGCCTTTTGTTGTTCTGAGGTGGGACTAACAACAGATTCGTTTTCACTGAGGGCCTGGTCTTCGAGTCTGTCAGGCATGTAAGGGGCTTTTGCAGATCTTTCTTCTAAACGATTGCCCATCTTTGTTTCGGTGTGCAGTTTTGTTCCAGATACCGGTCGGGGGGCCTTATGCCCGATGGAGGCGATGCCTTTTACTTGAGTGTTATTTTCGTTACGCAGTTCTTTTCTGACTGTCTGAGGGGTTTGTTCATGATGGATGGAGCGAATGTACTTTGCGACGGAGAGCCCTGCGATGCCTATCAAAGCAATTAATATCCATGCTCTGTACCGCCTTTTCCTTTTTCCCCGAGCATACCTTTCAATGTTAACTCCGCAAAAGGCGCAATATATGTCGTCCGGTTGGTTAAATCCGCACTTTGGACATATCATCTTGGCAGATCCTATTCACAACAGACCCTAAGTGCCAGGGTGCTGGGGCCGCCTCGGTACCGGTTCACACATAATCTGTGAACATATCTACAGAAATAAGACTTTGTTATTTGACACAATATTCTTGTAAGTGTCAACAAAGAAAAAGCAATACACGAATAGCCCTTTTAGTAAGGAGTTGACGGGTTCGTAAAAAGTCTGTCTTGTTCGCTCCGCGAGCATTTTGGGCGCACTTGAGACTTTCTGTATTTTCAAGATTTTTGAGGCACATGCCGATATAAGGAGGGGCACACCCCGGACATATCCTGGCAAGATAGAATGGAGACAGGAAAGAGGCGATGACAGTAGCTTGAGGGGATGGCGTGTTGTATGTGTCAGCACCTCTCTTCAACGCACATAGACACCTTGTTGGCATTTAATTTGAATGTTTTGCAAACTCGATCTTGCTAAATGTGGTTCACAAAAACTTATTTGGATCTAATCGACTTTGAGAGGTGTATATGGAAATTAGCAAGGCAAAGGAGCTGGCTGAGGACCTCGTTGTAAGACTTCGAGAACTGGTCGGTAATCTTCGTCAATTAGCACCGTTGCGTGAGCAGGAAACCCAGCGAGAACAACTCAAGGTCATAGGCAGCTCTATCCAACACCTCGAGAAAAAAGGTGTCCCTGTGCCAGAAGACCTTAGAGGGCTGAAAAGCAAGCTGGAACGTGAGATACAAGATGCCGAAAAGCAACAAGTTGTGCTCTATTTTCTCAGAGAACAGCTTTCGCAGGTGTTGGCCGAGATCGGGACTACAACACGCAAGGGAGCACCGAACGGGGCAGTTCCAACACAGGGCCAGTGAAATTCAAGGCTTTTACCAGTGTTGCATCCCCGAAATAAGTCTACAAAGCGCGAGTTCCTTCATGATCTTGGTCTAAAGCCTTTTGGGTCTGCATAGTCTCTGATGTTTCAACGGCTTGGAGCAGTATGGGCACAAATCTTGCTAGCTTTCTTGTGTTACTACGCGACCAAATACTCAGGCCGTCCCCATTCACTTGGGTGGATCTCAATGAGGACTCCCTGTTTTCAGTTTTGTCCCAGATGTGCCGATACGTTAGATATTGATAATGCGCCTTGAGGTCGCTTTATTGAGTCCACTCGTTGGACTTCACATACAAAGACTGTCCAACCAAATGTCTGATCAAGAATACATAAGGTCTTTGGTAAAAGAGGCGGAACTTTATCGAAGTCAGGGTCTATTGGTGCAATCCAAAGATAAGTTCCTAAAAGTCCAGCAATTTATTAAGAAAAACAAGCAATTTGGCAATTATAGAAAACTGCTGGACGCTGTAGCAAACAAGATCAGGATCGTGGAGAAGGATCTGGCTGAGGTCAGTCAAGAAACAGAGGCGCCCAAGCTGTCTCAAGATGCCCAGGATCTGATCAAGAACTTATTTTCATTTTCAAATAATCAAGACACGGCTGCCGCTGAGGGAGCTCTAGCTCTGGCCAAATTCGGTCAGTATGAGCGAGCTTTGACAGAATTCCACAAGCTGTTGAAAGAAGGTACTTTGCCCCTTTTATCGGCCAAGAACATCATTAGGTGTCACATGGCCCTTTCATCACCAGATGCAGCCGTTGATCAATTCGGAAAATGGGCCTCTGGCGACACATTGTCCAAGAATCAGCTGAAAAACGTGAGGAGATTCCTTGAGAATGTTTTGAAACAGAAGGGGATTGAAGCAAAACTTTCGGAAGTAGTTGACACGCCACTTAAAAGGAGTGAAACCGAGCCTTCGGAGGCTGATGTCTTGGATATATCTTCAGTTAGGGTTAAGCTGGTCGAAGGCCCCAACAAGGATAGTTCGGTCGAGTTCGATGTCACGTTTCAGTCGGGTAACATTATTAGCGTCATACTTTCTGCCAACCAACAGGAGCTGGCAGACACCTTTAAACTTGGAATCCGATTGCAAGACATGCAGTTCTATTCTCCCATAGCTATATTCAGGGGGAGTGGCGTCGTTTCCGGAAAGACAAAGATAAAATCTGGACCGAAGCAAGGAGATTACATGTTGGATATAAAGATAGAGAGTGCGTAGCCATACGAGCGAAAGGATATCTATAATAAAGGACTCATAGAAATATTACCTTACGGGGGTTACCAAATCCTGCTTGTCAAAAAAGCGTATTGAGTAGGAATGGAGCTGGATTCTATGGCAATCTTTAACGCAAAAAACAGGGTCATTGAGTGCAAGCTTGTCTATTATGGTCCGGGGCGAGGTGGGAAGACCACTAATTTGGAATACATTTTTAAGGCATTCAAGAAACAGACAGTGGGAGAAATGGTTTCCATCAATACTAAGGGTGATCGTACGCTGTTCTTTGATTTCCTTCCCATGGGTTTAGGGACAATCAGGGGTTGCGAAGTCAAGGTCCAGCTTTACACAGTGCCGGGGCAGGTGCGATACAGCGCCACGAGGAAAATGGTACTCAAGGGCGTTGACGCCGTGGTGTTTGTGGCGGATTCTCTTGAAATTCGCCGGAAGGCAAATATGTTGTCTTTAAAAGATCTACAGCAAAATCTATCAGAACAGAACCTGAGCATATTCGAGATTCCTATGGTTCTCCAATACAACAAGCGAGATCTCGCTGACGAAGATATGCCCATCGTGCCTGTGGAGGTCATGGAGCGAGATCTGAACAGCAAGCTCAATGCCCCCTCTTTTCCGGCAAGTGCCTTGAAGGGAACAGGAGTGGGAGATTCGCTTAAGGAATGTTTGAAGTTAACATTGCACCATCTTCAGCAAGAACTGAAATGGGCACAGTAAGGGTCTATGATGCATGGTAAAGCAGTGCTCACAGGTGACTTGAGTTTCATCACCCTGGCAGATAGCTTCCAAATTCTTGGCGGGAACAATAGCACCGGCGTACTGCATATTAAGAGCCAATATGTCCCCACCCCAGGAATGATATATTTTGTTAATGGGAACCCGGTGAATGCCACCAACGGTTCATTGCAGGGCTTAGAAGCCATCTACAGCCTCTTTGGATGGGCTGAAGGAAAATTCGAATTTCATGAAGAGAAGGTTCAAACAAAGCGTCTGATCAACAGCAGCCGAATGGAGATCGTACTTGACGCCCTGAGGATGCTCGACGACGGGGTGATCGAGAAGGTGGGGCCCCCATCCTGTGACAAGATATCTGACGTGCAAAGTGGTGGGTCAAAAGATGGCAAAAGGGATGTGCTGCCGGTCATCAAAGGCCCTTTCGTAGACTATATGCATGTGATTGATGAAGAGGAATTCCGTGACGGGGAAAGGATTGTTACAGAGGGAGGTCACGGCAACTGGATTTGGGTTATACTGGAAGGATCGGTGAAGATGACCAGGGAAACATCCCATGGTCCTATGACTGTTGCCAGACTTGGAGAGGGGTGCTTTATCGGAACGCTGAAATCTTTTTTGTCTCGAGAGCATGTCCGTAACGCTACCGTGACCGCTGTAGGCAACGTTCAACTTGGAGTGTTGGATGTTCAGCGTCTTTCTCAAGATTACACATCTCTATCATCCGATTTCAAGATGTTGCTTCTTAGTCTGGACGGGAGGCTGAAAAAGGTTACAGATATGGCTGTAGACTTGTTTGCAAAAAATCACAAAGACAACGGATTCACCAAGGACAAGAAGCTGATTATAAAAGAGGGTTCATCAAAGGAACAGTTATTCACCATCACAGAAGGTGAAACCCATGTTATACGGCGAACCCCGAAAGGTTATTTGCAGTTATTGACCCTTGAGAAAGGTGACGTCTTTGGCTATGTCCCGTTCATGGATGTGGGACATGAACCTAGATCTGCCTCAGTGATAGCATCAAAGGATCTAAAGGTCACCAGACTTGACGGAGATGCCCTGCAAGAAGAATACGACCAGCTTTCGGGGACACTCAAGAATCTGATTGACAGTGTGGGCACTTGTGTCTCTATGACAACAAGAGTGGCATGTCATTGACCGGCTTGCTCATTAGCCTGTACCTCAATTGATCAGTGGGTTGCCCTCTTTTCCTTTAGAAATTGTTATAGGTGACGTCATCCGCTGGGTCGTAAGCCGTGTTATAATATTCTATGACCTGAGCGTCTTGTTTTGCTTCAAAACGATGCGCACATCTAGGATACAGGGTGATTCTTTGGCCCGCTTCTATCTCCACTTCAGCCCTCTCTCCAGAATCTAGGTCAACCATAGCGATTTTGAGCTTCCCACTCATTACATAGAAATGTTCTACCTTCTTTAGGTGGTAATGGCCACCGCGATATAAACCTTTTCCTTTTCTGAGAGAGAAATATGTTAGATGCTGAAACGTCATTCCATCCGCAATCAGCGCGAGTTCGCCCCTTTCCTGAATAAGCCTTTTCTCCGACAGGAACTCGGCTGTGACAGGCAGAGTTTCAATCAGTATTTTTTGCGTCATCTTTCCTCATTATGCTCTCAGTAGTAAGTGAGTAAGTTATCACGAAGTGCGATGATGAAACAAGGTCAAAGAGGGGTTCTGAATGCGACGATTTGCGTGTTGACAAGCAGGTGCCTCTTAGTGGTATTTATAACCTCAATTGATCATAAACAAAATCCGTTTTCATCAGGAAAAGGAGCAAGCCATGGTTGATGAACATAGCATTGGTGTCGGCAGTATTCTCGGAGGGTTCAAGATAGAAAGAGAGCTCGGAAGGGGTGGCATGGGAGTCGTATACAAGGGCCATGAGCTTTCACTTAACAGAAAAGTAGCCCTTAAGGTGTTATCCCAAGCGCTATGTCGCGATGAAGAATTTATCAAGCGATTCAAAAGAGAGGCCCAGGTAATTGCTGCATTAAATCATCCGAATATCGTCAATATCCTTTCCTATGGGGAGGAACAGGGCAGCTATTATTTTGCCATGGAGTATATAGCCGGTAAAGACCTTGGGCAGATACTCAAGGAGAAGAGATCTATTCCCCTGGACGAGACCCTTTCCATAGCAGCGCAGGTAGCCAGCGCCTTGGCCGAGGCTGGCCCCAGGGGTGTGGTACACAGAGACCTAAAGCCTTCCAATATCATGATAGATGATGTGGGCAGGGCGAAAGTCACGGATTTTGGTGTTGCGCATTTTGAGGGCTCGGATGCCAAGCTGACCCGGACCGGTTTGTTCTTAGGTACACCGGAATATGCTTCTCCAGAACAGGCTACTGGTCGAACCTTAGATGTTAGAAGCGATATTTATGCCTTGGGTGCGGTGCTGTACAGGATGTTGTCCGGCAAACCCCCTATTACCGGAGAATCTCCTCTGGCAGTTGTGACAAAGATTGCCACTGAACCTGTTACGCCTATCGGGCAGATCAATACGGCGCTGCCAAAACCTGTGTGTGACCTGATCGACAAGATGATGGCCAAAGATCCTGATGAAAGATTTCAAACACCAAAAGACGTGTTGATCGCTATAGACCATTGTGTTGACACACTCAAGATGGATGCCCCCTTAGCAAAGAGCAAGGCTGTAGATTCACGGATAGCCCCTCCACCTTCACCGCAAAAGAAATCGAGCGCCAAGTTCTGGGGAGGTATCGCAGGTGTGGCATTGGCTGTCTTGCTCGTTGTGTGGCTTGTTGAAGGCGGTTTCCTGAAAGATAAACCTCTCACTGAAAGAGCAGCGGATGGGACGCCAGCCGAGTCGGCCGACGCAAAGACTGTTGCCGGCCAGGCGGCTCCATCTCCTGCTGCCCCCGCATCGGTAGCTGAAGAGGTCAAGGCCGCAAGCCCTTTGGTTGGAGAGAAGACCGGAGACAAATCCGCTGCACTGACAAGGAGTCCGATCTTGCCAAAGATTCCAACAGTATTAGTAGTGGTTTGGGGTGATGAGGCCATGGCGAGCCTTGTCCGTGGCCACCTTGAATCGATTATTGCCAGAAACGGCTTGCGGGTTGCCTCCATCTCTGAGATCCCCATGCTCAGGAATAAAGTGCAATTTGGAGACATGCCGATTACCTGGCACAGCATCAAAGAGTTTGTGCCAAAGGATAGAGCCCACATCCTCTTGTTGGCCCAGGTTCAAAAGGCCGGATCAATGGAACTCAAGTATTACGGACGGACCCGGGAAATGATCACAGGCACTTTTTCTGCTAAGGCTGTGGACATGGTTACAGGAATCTCCGTTGCCACACCAGCAAGCAGTTCGGTTAAGTTTACCCAGTTGAACATGGAAGAGAATCTCAGAAGAACAGTTACGTCTGCTGCCGGTGGTATTGGTGCAGAGATAAAAGGATACTGGGAAGAAAGAATCAGGAGTTCTAGAAAAACCGGCTAGGGCTCACATTGGTGGGCAAAATCGAGCTTTTTTCTGAAGTCTAAACTCTTACAACATATTCAGTGTCGTTCAAAAAAGATTCTTACTGGTTCAAAAAAGTCCGTTATGCTGAAAATCTACAACACCGCGACTAAAAAAAAGGAGATCTTCAGGCCTATTGAACCTGGGAAGATCAAGATGTATGTGTGCGGCCCAACGGTCTATGATGCGTGTCACATCGGCCATGCCCGCTCTGTGATCGTCTTCGATGTCATTGTCCGGTATTTGAGAGCCACTGGCTATGATGTGACCTCCGTACGCAACTTCACGGACATAGATGACAAAATCATCAACAGAGCCAATGAGCTGGGGGTTTCGACTACAGAGCTATCGGAAGCGTACATTGAGAAGTTCCATGAGGACATGGATGCCCTTAAGGTGGAGCGGGCCACTGAAGAACCTAAAGCCACAGACCATATCCCCGAGATCATCGGTGTGATCCAGCGCCTTTTTGACAGGGGGCTAGCCTATGAAAGCGGAGGTGATGTCTTTTATTCAGTGGAGCTTTTTAAGGACTATGGAAAGCTTTCAGGCCGCAGACTCGAAGATATGCAGGCGGGTGCCCGCGTAGAGGTAGATGGAAAAAAACGTAACCCTTTCGATTTTGCCCTCTGGAAAGGGGCTAAGCCTGGAGAACCCAGGTGGGACAGCCCGTGGGGAAAGGGGAGGCCTGGTTGGCACATTGAGTGTTCGGCCATGAGCACACACTTCCTGGGTGAGCACTTTGATATCCACGGGGGGGGCGAGGACCTGATCTTTCCCCATCACGAAAACGAGATTGCCCAATCTGAAGGTGCTTTTGGGGGGCCCTTTGCAAATTTTTGGATACACAACGGTTTTGTGAAGATCAACCAAGAGAAGATGTCAAAATCGCTCGGGAATTTTCTCACGATCACGGATATCCTCAAACGGTGTCACCCAGAAGCGGTCCGCCTCTTCCTCCTTTCGAATCACTACCGAAGCCCGGTAGATTACACAGATCAGGCCATGACAGAGGCCGAGGCCGGCCTTGAGAAAATATATGCCTTGTTATACAGACTGTCACAACTGTTCGGGACGAACACCCCGAGCCGTGACACGATAGCGCGAGGGGGCGGTCTTTGGGTAAGGTGTTGCGAGGCCATGGACGATGACTTCAACACGGCCAAGGCTACCGGAGTGGTATTTGACACGGTCCGGAGGCTGAACCGTGTCATGGACGATGCGGACGCAGACGAGAGTTTACAGGGTCGGGGAATGCTTCAGTCTGGCTGGGCAGATTTGGTACGTGTGGGAGAGGTTCTGGGAGTTGGCACTGAGTCGCCCTCCCATTTTTTTGAACAGAAAAGGGCAAAGGCTTTAGCAGTCAAGGCCATTGATGTGGGCCGGGTGGAGAATCTGATCCGTGAACGGGTCCAGGCTCGGCAGCAGAAAGACTGGGCCCGTGCAGATCAAATTCGCGCAGAGCTTAGTGCCATGAGTGTTGTGCTTGAGGATCGGCCGGAGGGAACAGTCTGGAAGGTTAGGCCTTGACGGTCTTTTTCAAACGGCTAAAGTGTGACGGGTGAACTTAACTTGTGTCCGGCTTCAAACTGATCTCAAGCTTTACACCCAAAGGTGACCAGCCCGAGGCCATTGAAGCACTGACAAAGGGCGTGTTGGACGGCCTGCGCCACCAGGTGCTCCTGGGTGTGACGGGCTCGGGCAAGACCTTCACCATGGCCCATGTGATCGCCCACGTCCAAAGGCCTACCCTGGTTATTGCTCCCAACAAGACCTTGGCTGCTCAGCTTTACAGTGAGTTCAAAAGTCTCTTTCCTAAAAATGCTGTTGAATATTTTGTAAGCTACTATGACTACTACCAGCCCGAAGCCTACCTGCCTGCAGCGGACACGTACATTGAAAAGGACGCTTCCGTAAATGAGGTCATTGACAGGATGCGCCACTCGGCGACACGCTCTGTTCTGGCCCGCCGCGACGTGATCGTTGTTGCCAGCGTATCGTGCATATTCGGCCTGGGTGCCCCTGAAGACTACCTTGAAATGCGTCTTGAGCTGAGTCCTGGGGTTAGCTTTGTTCGGGACATGATGCTGGCCCGACTGGTGTCCATGCAGTATAGCCGGAACGACTACGATTTTCATCGAGATACGTTTCGGGTTAGAGGAGACCGCGTGGAGATTTTCCCGAGCTATGAGGACCAAAGGGCCGTTCGCGTTGAGTTTTTCGGCGACGCTATTGAAAACATATATGAAATTGACCCGTTGCTGGGAAAAGTCCTCAGGCCCCTTGAGCAAGTGGTCATCTATCCGGCCAGCCATTATGTGGCCTCAAGGGTGACCCTAAAGAATGCCGTGCGGTCTATCAGAGAAGAGCTCAAGGAACGCATTGATCATTTTAGGGCCGCCAAGAAATGGATTGAATCACAACGCATTGAGGAACGCAGCCATTTTGACCTAGAGATGATCCAGGAGCTAGGTTATTGTCATGGTATTGAGAACTATTCGCGGCATCTGACGGGAAGAAGTCCTGGGGAGCCGCCTCCCACCTTGCTAGCTTATTTGCCGGAAGACTATCTCCTCTTTATCGATGAAAGCCATATTGCAGTACCTCAGTTGCGAGGCATGTACCACGGCGATCGATCTCGAAAACAGACATTGGTGGAATATGGTTTCAGGCTCCCTTCAGCTTTGGATAATAGGCCGCTGAGCTTTGAGGAATTTACAAAAAAGATTTCACAAGTAATTTTTGTGTCAGCTACCCCTGGAGATTACGAGATCAAGATGGCCAAAGGCAAGGTCGTGGAGCAGGTGATCCGCCCGACAGGCCTCATTGATCCCCAGGTGATCGTCAGACCTGCCGAGCACCAGGTGGACGACCTACTCGAAGAGATCAGGCTCCGGGCTGAACAGAACGAACGGGTCCTGGTGACTACCTTGACAAAGCGGATGGCAGAGGATCTATCGGATTACTATGAGGATTTCGGCGTTCGTGGCCGCTACCTCCACTCGGACATCAAGACCATAGAGCGGATGGAAATTATTCGCGATCTCCGTCTTGGGGTCTTTGATGTGCTTATAGGGATAAACCTGCTTCGGGAGGGCCTCGACTTGCCTGAGGTGAGCCTTGTAGCTATCCTGGATGCCGATAAAGAGGGATTTCTTCGCTCGGAACGATCTTTGATACAGATCTGTGGCCGGGCTGCCAGAAACGTCCGGGGCACAGTGATCCTCTACGCAGATCGTGTAACGGATTCCATGCAGAGGGCCCTTGAGGAGACGAACCGGAGGCGAAGCCTCCAGGGGGCTTACAACAAAAGACACGGCATTACTCCCGAGACCATACAAAAAGATATTACAAGCATACTCACCTCCGTCTACGAGGCAGACTACGTGACTGTGCCTGTGGTCTCGGAAGCTGCAGCTGAGTACAAATCGTTGGACGATCTGGAGAAAATCATCCGAGGGCTTGAGGAGGAGATGAAAAGTGCGGCCAAAGAGTTGGCTTTTGAAAAGGCGGCGGCGTTGAGGGACCAGATTAAAGAGTTGCGAGAGCTCGACATGGACTTGAGATAAAAATCTTTGAAAAGATGGCTATTTGGACGAGGGTGGGATAGGTTTCACTCTTATCGCCTCTCCGATGCCGGCCTTAAAGCGAACGTGGGCGTTTGCTTGGTTTACGGAGATCTCAAGGAGGTTGCGGCTTCCGAAAAGGGCTACCGGAGAGCCAACATTGACCGTATCATAAGATCTTGAGATTCCATGTATCATATAGCTCCCAAAAAGGATAACAACATTTTCTGATTTTTTTTCCTTCGTGAACTCCTCGAATATTTCCTTTTCAATGTTGGTGACAAGATTCCCGAAATGATCGATCGATATGATCTTGCCGATAAGCTCGCCAGCGTCGGACAGAATGGGACAGGGAATCTCCAATCTATGGACCTCATGAAGCCCCAGCTCTTGCCCCAAGCAAAGCATATCTACACCCTTTGTCAGGTGTGCTGCCACAGGGGCAAAGATATCACGGCCATGAAATGTGTTGCTCAATGGCTCAAGAAAGTACGCCTGGTTGGTTACAGCACATATCTCATCGGCCACTCCATCCTGGATGACCAAGCTCAAGACGCCGTTATCCGGGGCGATGAAAAAATGCCCTTCCTTTTTGAGACAGAGAATCTTCCTGTTTCCGCCCACGCCGGGATCAACCACGATTACATGAATAGAACCTTGAGGAAAATAACCGAAGGCGCCATTAATTACCAAGGCTGCCTGGAGTACGTCGTGCCTGACCAAGTCGTGGGAAATATCAACAAGCTGGACCCTGCTATTGATTGAAAGAATCACTCCCTTCATGACACCGACATATTCATCTTGAAGGCCAAAATCAGTGAGCAGAGTTATGATTGGAATCTTTTCTCTCAATTCTACTTGAATAGTCCTTGCTGCACGGACAGGCCGAAGTGTCGGTAAGCTTGTTCTGTTGCCTTGCGGCCAGCCGATGTGCGGGTGAGGAACCCGATCTTCAACAGATAGGGCTCAACAAGATCAACCAAGGTGTCAGATTCTTCTTGCAGGGTAGCTGCTATTGCCTCTATGCCTACAGGGCCGCCTTTGTAGAAGTCGATAATTGCTTTCAAAAGCTTTCTGTCCAGAATTGTCAGGCCCATTTCGTCTACCCCTTCAAGGTCCAAGGCCTTCCGGACCGTATTTCTATTGATGGTTCCGGCGTCTCTAACCTGAGCAAAGTCTCTAACCCTTTTTAAAAGCCGATTCACAATTCGGGGGGTGCCACGAGACCGGCATGCAATTTCATGTGCCGCATGTGTATCGATCTCCACATCCAGTAGTGCAGCCGAACGCCTTGCGATCCTAGTCAGATCCTCCTCAGAGTAAAAATCAAGGGTCCTGAATATTCCAAAGCGTTCGCGCAGAGGAGGGGAAAGTAAACCTGCCCGTGTGGTGGCACCTATCAGAACAAAGCGTTCCAAGCGGTACCGGTGACTTCTGGCATGGACCCCTTTGTCAAAGATAATGTCTACGGCAAAGTCTTCCATGGCCGGATAAAGAAACTCTTCAACCACTCTTGGGATGCGGTGAATCTCATCAATAAACAGAACGTCTCCTTCTTCAAGATGGGTCAGGATGCCCAACAGATCCCCGCCCTTTTCTAATGCCGGGCCACTGGTTACCGTGAGGTTGACTCCCATCTCTTCAGCAACGATGTGGGCCAGCGTGGTCTTTCCCAGGCCAGGTGGACCATGAAAGAGTATGTGGTCCGGTGGTTCCTTTCGCTGAAGTGCGGCCTCGATGGCTATAGCAAGGGTTTCTATTACCTCTGCTTGTCCAATATATTCCCTTAGGTTCTTCGGTCTGAGGCTGATGAATTCTGATGTTTGTCTTTGATCGTCAGCCCCTTGAAGAATCTCACCACCGGTGCTCTCATGAGCCACTATTTGTCGGCGGGGGTCTTGGTCTCCCATCAGCTTGCCTCCCCGCGATAGACCTCTTCAAATAGCTCTTCTGCCGTGGAGATGTCCGCGTTTCTCTTCAAGGCTGCGGCAATCATCTCCTTGGCCTCCTTTACCTTGTGGCCCAGTTGCCTTACCAGGACTTCCTTGACCCGTTCCTTGAAGTCCTCCAACGGGACGACTCCTGCAGATTTTTCAACCTCGCGGATCAGTGCGAACTTGGCCACTTTCCCTTCCAAAGTCGCCAAGATTTTCTGTGCTGTTCGGTTTCCGATCCCTTTCAGTTGCTTCAGGTAGGCTGCATCCTTAGACTCTATGGCCCTGGCGATTTGGCGAACAGGTACTGTTAGGGCCTGAACCGCCTTCAATGGTCCGATGTCTTCGACTGATATGAAATACCGGAAGAATTCGCGCTCCACTTCGCGGTTAAAGCCTATAAGGATCGGCTTGGGCTGCCGCTCAGTTTGATGATAATAGATATGCAAGGCAATCTCCTCACCAAGTTTTTTTGAATCAATGGATTGCCTGACAATTGCAGGCAGCAGAATTTCGTAACCAACTTGGTTTGTCAACAGTATGATACGGTTTTCTTCAATTTTCAGCAACTTACCTTCCAGATAACCGATCATGTCCTGCTTCTCCGACCTAAAGATACCTGAAAAAACCTGCTAGGGCGAGCGCCAAGGCATCGGAGGCATGGGATGGCATAATGGCCGTCTGTCTTTTCAGAAAATGCCTGACCGCTCTTTCCATCTGTGCCTTTGTAGCATTGCCGTTTCCGGTCAGGATGCCCTTGACTTCCCGTGCAGGAAGTTCTATTACGTGTACCCCACACCGAGCGCCGGCCAAGAGAATGATGCCGCAAACCTTACCAAGCGCGATACCCGATTTGGGATATCGCTTCAAGGAAAAGACGCCTTCAATAACCATAAGGTTGGGTTTTTCGGAATTGAGAATGGAGCAAAGTTCAGAAAAAATATGATTGAGCCGGCTGGCCAAGGCCTCAGTCTTGGACGTCCTAATTGTACCAAAGGCATACTCTCCGATCCTGGATCCAGCTGCTATCACAATGCCGAAACCAGTGTCAGCCAACCCGGGATCTATGCCGATGACCTTGATCGGAGGTTTCAAGGGTCAGGTTGTATCTCTGGGTATCATTGAAATGACTTCAACTTTTCACGGGCGATCTTTGCCTCATTTGAATCTGGATACTTGCGGACTAGTTCCTTAAGAATGAGCCTGGCGTTATCCTTATCACCAAGATTCAAAAAGGCGAATCCCTGCTTTAGGAGTGCGCTGCAAAGTTTGTTGCCCTTGGGATAGCTCTCAATCACCTTCTGATATTCCAGGATGGCTTTTTCATACCACTTCTCGCGAAAATAGATTTCTCCAATCCAAAACTGTGCATTGTCAGCGTTTTCAGATTTTGGGTGCTCCGTTAAGAAGGTCTGAAACTGCTCCCGGGCAGCTTCATAGTTGCCTCTATCAAACTGCTGTTTGGCTGCAACGTAAAGGTCATCAGGTGTTTTGCTTGCCGAGATTTTCTCTTTTTCTGTCTCAGACTGGCTTGAGACTGGAGAAACGAGCTTTTCTGATGGCTCCATGCCCAGATATTGTTCCAGCCGAACGATTCTATCAACACTGCTTTGGAAAGCCTTTTCCAAATTTGCCAAGAGGTCTTCACGCCTTGATTCTGTGTCAGCCAGGTGCCGGGTGTGATATTGGCTTTGTTCCAGCCGGCCACGGAGTTCCCGCATCTCATCTCTCAAGTCGTTCATGAGTGCACGTAGATCAGCATCCCTGGTGCGGCAGGCTTGGTCTGAGTTTCCCAATTTGTCATGATAACTCGACATTTCGGATTCGAGCGCCTCGGCCTTTTTATCCAGTTTCGAAACCGTTTGCTTCAAGGCTATAAGACGATTATCGACTGTGACAAGGTCATCATGGAGTGCGCAACCGGTGCCTACGCTCAATACGATGGTCAGAAGAACCATCCCGCTCTTTAGAATTTTCGAATCCATCCTAATTACTCGCCGGCTGTTTGGTGGCAACTCATCACATCAAAGATTTGACAGTCTGCAGGCGGTGACAAGCCTGCAGACTGCAAAGAACTTCTTTGGTGCTCAGCATTTTTCAGGCAGGTTCAGTATGAACAAATACTACTCAATCACAAATTGGTCCCGTCTGTTCTCGGCCCAGGCTCTTTCGTTGTGGCCGGGATCAATAGGTCTTTCTTCTCCGTAGCTGATGGTGGTCAGACGTTGCGGGGCGACGCCAAGGTCGACCAAATAGCCCTTGGCACTCTGAGCGCGTCGGTCCCCAAGGGCCATATTGTACTCGTTGGTTCCCCGTTCATCGCAATGTCCTTCAATAATCACCGAGGCGTTGGGATTAGCCGCAAGCCATTTGGCTTTGCGTTTGAGTATCTCCTTTGCCTCCGGCAGAAGCCTTGATTTATCAAACTCGAAATAGATATGCTGGTTCACGAATTCTTCCCGCACAGCACGCTCTCTGCGCGCTTTAGCCTCTTCGCCCAAGCGTTCTTCTCGTAGGCGCTGCTCTTCCAAGGCCTTCTGCCTCTCCTGAGCTTCCTGCTGAGCCGCTGTCCATTCGGCCTCACTCTCCCCGGCCGGGGTTACTGAGGGTTCCGATTTTATCTCCTTTTTGGCACAGGAGGCCGCGAACAACAGTCCAGCGGTCACCAACAGCAGTACCAAGCCCACCGAAAACCTTTTTGTCATGCTATTTACCTCCTTTCGACAAGAATTAACAAGGTAAGTAAGCTCCCTCAATACGGGGTTCATAATTATTTAAAACCTGCAAAAAGTCAATGACCAAGTCACAGAAATTCGTGGCTTCTTCAATCACTGGAAAGCCGTGGTGACCAACTCGGACTAGTCTGATCACCCTGTAATACCAGCACACGACGCTGGTTCGAACCATTGGCATTCATGACATAGATTCTGGAGGGTCCTTCTCTGGTGGAAGCAAATGCTATGAGGCTGCCGTCAGGAGACCAGGTTGGACTCTCGTTATTCCCTGCATTTTGAGTCAGCTGAATGGGGTCCCCCCCGTTCAGGCTTATAAGATAGATGTCAGTGCCCCGGTCTCGAACCATTCCTGAGTAAGCTATGCTGTTGCCCCTAGGGGACCATTGGGGGCAAGTATTATAACTCCCTTCAAAGGTTAGCCTCCGGATCTTCCCATCGTCCATGTTCCTAATATATATCTGGGGAGATCCTGACCTGTCGGAAACAAAGGCAAGCGCTTTGCCGTCTGGCGACCATGAGGGTGAAACATCGATGCCCCAATGGTGAGTTAACCTTTTGATAATCTTACCTTTGCCGGTGAGCAGATACAGGGTAGGGTTGCCTTTGTGTGACAGGGATGCAGCAAGGGCAAACTGTCCGGGTGCCCATGACGGCGTAATGCTTGAACCCTTAAAAGACGTAACCGTGCCCTGTTGCGCTTTGATGTTTCTGATATAAAGGTCCGGCTTGCCGCGTTTGTAATCCGTGTAGGCCAGCCATCTACCATCTGAGGACCAGGCCGGGAAAAGGGTAATTGCCCCGGTTTTGGTAAACTGCCTTGGGTTGTATCCGTCAAAATCAGCAATGTAGATTTCTTTAGGCCCTTGTGTGGTTGATACAAACGCGATTTGTGTATCAAAAATCCCTTCATGACCTGTAAGGTGACGTATAATGTCGTTACAGAATCGTCTGATCATCCGTCGGTGATCTTCAAGGTGACCTGTATACCGTTTACCGATGATTAGACGGCCGCCGAATGTATCAAAGAGTCTAAGCTCTACTTTGAGACGGCCATCTTGGTATTGGAATCCGCCTTTGATCAGGAGTTCGGCGCCGACATCCGTCCAGTTCTTGAAGCTTATCTCTTCACGCACAATGCCGGCTTGTTCGGGGGGTTCCAAGAAACTTTCCCGGTCCAAGATTTTGAAGAAGCCGGTAAAATCTATTGTGTCTGCCAGGAGGTCGGCAAGTATGGCGGCAAGCTTTTCGTGTTCGTTCCCTTGGCCGAGGTTCTTGAAAACAGGAACAGCGGTGGGAATTCTTCGAAGATAAGGGGCGGTAATGTCAATGTAAACCCGTGCCTGGCTGGGAAGGGCTACGGCGACTCCCAGCTGTACGGTGAGGGCGAGAATGGTGTACGCAAAGAGGCGATGAGATCTTGCCATCTCGCTTTCAAGGCCTCCCTTGGAGTTCAGAAAGGTTAAACCTGATGCCTACCTCGTGATATGGGCCGAGGAATCCATCAGGCAGAGGTGGCAATGGATCGGATTTTTTTACTGCCCTGAGAGCAGAATCATCAAAATAGTTATTACCAGACCTTTTTTCGAACCATATATCTTGCATCTTGCCATCCCTCATAACCTTCAAAATAATCACGGCTTCCAGATCAGGGCGGCCTTGAGCCATTTCTTCAGAGAAGGCCCAGTTCTTTTGTATTTGATGCCATATTTCAGCATGGTAGATGTCGAGAAGCTCGAGTTTTTTTATGTCACCTTTGGCAGCACCAAGTCCTTCTGTTGTAACCATCCCCGTTGTTCCTTGGTCCTTTCTTCTTAATTCATCAATGGCCTGAAGGACGGTGCGGGGCCTCGATTCGGGGGCCTGCTTTTCAATTCTTGCGATCGCCCCGGTAATAACCTTTGATACATCGTATGTCTTCTTCTTCAACGACCTCTTGACCTGTAACGGTTCTGGGGCCGAGTGCTCCGCTTTCTTGGGTGGAGACGCCTTGAACTCTACTGACTCCTGCGGTGTCTGGACAGCCTTGGGTTTTGTTTTGAGTTCCAACGGTTCTACGCGGGGCACTTCAGTGCCAGCCTGCAAGGGAGGTTGGGTCCTGTGTTCGGGTACTGGTAGGCTTACAAGATCAACCTCCACAGCAGATGGTATATGGGGGCGCATGGTTTGTAACTCTGGCAAGAAAACCACCCCTGAGAAGAACAGGACATGGAAAACAATGGAAAGAGCCGTCATTCCAATCCATGTCCGGTCTGTATAAACACCTTGGTTCAAAACTGTGGAATAGGCAACCATGAGCTCAACTCTGTTTGCTCACGATGTTGGGCGGCGCATGCCAGGGGCCGAACAAAATAGGGGGAATCGGGGGGTTGAGTTCCTGTGAGCATTATTTCCTCTTGCGCGCCTTTTCTAAAGGTTCTGTGACCATTCCGAGTTTTGCCACGCCTGCATTTTTTACCTCAGAGATTACGCGTACCACGACCCCGTAAGGCACACTCTTGTCTGCTCGGAGGTAAACCTTCTGGTCAGGACGGCCCTCCAAAATCTTCTTCATCTTTCCCTGGAGGGCTTCCAGTGTCACCTTGTAGTCATTGATGAAGATCTGCTGGCTGCGGTCCAACGTAATGGTCATATGATCTCTTTCTGCTGGCAGGGGTTTGGGGGTGGTTTGAGGCAATGATACGTTCACGCCTTGCATCATCATGGGGGCGGTCACCATAAAAATAATGAGCAGGACCAGCATAACATCTACTAGGGGTGTTACGTTGATGTCCGACATAAAAGAGCCGTTGGTACTTCCTACAGCCATGTTTTCAGCCTCCCTTTCGTATGATCAGCTCTCGCTCAATCAAGTTCAAGAAATCGGCCGAGAAATTATGCATCTCTGATTCCAGGACGCGAACCTTACTGGAAAAGTAGTTATAGGCGACTACCGCAGGTATGGCAGCGGCCAGTCCAGCAGCTGTGGCGATCAGTGCCTCGGAAATGCCGGGTGCGACAACGGCAAGGCTGGCAGAACCCCTGAGGCCAATGCCGCGAAAAGCACTCATGATACCCCAAACTGTGCCGAAAAGCCCTATAAAAGGAGTTGTGTTCCCTGTCGTTGCTAGAAAGGGGACGGCCTTGTTCAATCCAGTGAGTTCCACGTTTAAGGCTCGCCGAAGTGCCCGCTTAATGTTATCAACAGCCGCCACATCGTGAGTTAGCTTTAGGCCTTCCTCCTTTGCGCTATCTGCTGAAGACGGTTGCGGCTTGTTTACTTTTCTGAGTTCGATGTAGGCCACGCGAAACACCCGGGCCAAAGGGCTATACCGAAGTTGTTTTGAGGCTGCAAAGGCATCTGATAAGCTGCGTCTGTTCCAAAAGATGTCGAGAAACTCAGCCGATTCTTGTCTGGCCCTTCTCATGAAGCGGTATTTGGTAAATATGATGGCCCATGACGTAATGGAGAAGAACAAGAGGAGCAACAGGACGAAGCGAACCATGGGTCCAGAGTGGAGGACCATCTGGACAATATCACTGCTAGCAGAAATAGGCATAAAAGTCTTTCAGTCAATCAAAGTGGATGAAATCGCAAAAAGTATGATTTGTCAAATGTCGTCCACAAAGAACTTCTTGGAAAACCATCCAAACGCTAAATGTTTGCAGGAAGTTACACAAGGTTTTGCAGGGTGTCAAGCCAATTTCGGGTTGCGTTCATTGTGTCTATTGTATACACAACAGTTGTGGAAACTTATAACATCATGAAGGCCATAGCCAATATGCTTTTTGAAGCGAGAATCCTAAAAGAGATTCCCAGATCCGGTTTTCACTTCTTGGGTTCAGGTTCTGAATCAGTGGCTGAACATTCGTTTCTTACAACCTTTATCGGATATGTGTTGGCCCAAATGCATCCCGATATTGATCAACTCAAGCTGCTCCAAATGTGCTTGTTACATGATCTTGCCGAGGCGCGGACCGGTGACCTTAACTATGTTCAAAAGAAATATGTTGTCCCGGACGAAAACAGGGCAATATCTGATCTTACTAAAAACATCCCATTCGGAGGTGCTATTGCTGAGCTTTTTCAAGAACTTGATGGCGGGAAAACAGCGGAAGCACTGCTTGCCCACGATGCTGACCAACTCGCCCTCATCTTGGAATTAAAGGCCCTCAGCGATCTGGGCTACCATGGGCCAGAGACCTGGCTACCATATGTTGTTGGCCGTGTGCAAAGCGAGATTGCACAGAACCTGGCAAGACAGGTGTTGAAAACGCGCTCAGATTCATGGTGGCTCGAGGAAAAAGAAGATGGCATTTGAATCCATCGTAGGCCAAGAGCATGCTATCCGCTTGCTGACCCGAATGTTACAGAGAGATCGACTGCCCCACGCCCTGCTTTTTACAGGTATTGATGGCATTGGCAGACAATCAACGGCCAAGGCATTGGCAATGGTACTAAACTGCACGAAACCGCCTGACCGTGTATCGGCATGCACAACGTGTCGATCTTGCCGAAAAGTGATTTCGAGCAATCACCCGGACGTTATCACTATCAGTCCGAGTGGTCTGTTCATCAGGATTGGTCAGGTGCGGTCTTTGCGCAAGAAGTTGAGGTTTGGTCCCATGGAGGGCCGCCGGCGTGTGATTATCATTAATGACGGGCAAGCCATGAACGCTGAAGCGTCCAACGCCATGCTGAGAATCTTGGAAGAACCCCCAGATAACACACACATTATACTCACTGCCTCCCAGACCACGGACCTGCTGGGAACCATTGTGTCCAGGTGCCAGCACATCGCCTTTTGGCCCATTGCTGCTTCGAAGATCGCAGAGGTACTGTGTGTCAGGAAGGGCCTTGATCAAAATACGGCAACCGCCATTGCTATATTGGCCAAAGGGAGCCTCGGGAAGGCCCTTTCCGCGGATACAAAGGAATGGATGGGCCGGCGGAGGGGCCTCCTTGAACATGTTGGGTCGATTTCAACAGTATCCACCCAGGCACTTTTTGCCTTTGCCGAGGCACTTGCACATGATAAAGATAAATTGCAGGACGCATTGGATATGATTATAATCTGGTTTAGGGATATTCTGATATGCAAATTTTGCCCAGAAAAGGTGCTCAACAGGGATTACATGGAAGACGTACAGCACAAGTCAAGAGAACTCTCAGTTGAAGACCTTTTGGGAAAGATCATGACGGTTTTTGCTGCGCAACGGGCCATTTTAAAAAATGTTAACCGCAGGCTTGCCTTGGAGGTGATGATGATGCGCTTGTGTTCGGACCGTTGCACTGCGGAGACTGTGCGCAATAGAAGAAAAAATTAGCAATAACAATGGGCAAGATCGTCGGCATAAGATTCAGACCGCAAGGAAAGGTTTATGATTTTGATGTTGGTCACTTTGTCGTTATACCCGGCAGTCATGTGATCTTGGAAACCAAGCAAGGCCGGGCTCTGGGGACTGTTGTCACCGCCCCCAGGCCTGCTGCGGAGCGTGAGGGCAAACTTGCCTTGAAGAAGGTTTACCGACTGGCCAATGACGAGGATTTTGAGCAACACAGGAAGAACCTTGAGCGAGAAAAGACCGCCCATGCGTTTTGCCTGGAATGCATTGAGAACTTGGGGGTTTTGATGAACCTTGTGTCAGTTGAGAGCCTGTTCGACGGGACGAAACTGACATTTTTTTATACTGCCGATGGCCGGGTGGATTTTCGAGAACTGGTGAAGATGCTTGTCAAGGAGTTTAAGGTGCGGATTGAGATGCGCCAGATCGGGGTCCGTAACAGAGCGAAGATGTGCGGAGGTATTGGCCGGTGTGGCCAGGAGCTGTGCTGTAGGACGTTTATCAACAATTTTCAGCCGGTGTCGGTCCGGATGGCCAAAGAGCAGGGCCTGTCTTTGAATCCCAGCAAGATTTCCGGGCTGTGCGGCAGACTCATGTGCTGTTTGGCCTTTGAGTACGAGACCTATTGTGATCTGAAGGACAAGTTCCCCAATTGGGGAAAAGCAGTCCAGACCAAAATGGGCCGAGGAAGGGTTGTTCGGCAGAACATACTAAAGGACTCTGTTACTCTCCAGCTGGAGGAAGGCCGTGAATTGGATGTAAGCTTGGACGAGATTATCGAAGAGCCGGACGGCTCCGCATAAAGGATAAAGGAAAGCATTGGAGAGTTGAATGTCTGAGTCGTTTTATGTGACGACGCCTATCTATTATGTAAATGCCAGGCCGCACTTAGGTCATGCTTATACCACCATTGTGGCTGATGCGGTGAATCGGTTTCACCGCATGTGCGGACAGGAAACTTACTTTCTTACAGGAACTGACGAACATGGCGACAAAGTGGTTCGGGCGGCCAAGGAGGAGGGATTGAGCCCACTGGCCTATACAGATCAGGTTAGTGAACTGTTCAGAGGTTTGTGGCCTGAACTGGATATTGAATACGACAATTTCATACGTACCACAGATCCCGGTCACATAAACGTGGTCAAGGAGGTCTTACAAAAGATTTACGATGAAGGAGATATCTACTTCAGTGAATACGAAGGGGCATACTGCTTTGGCTGCGAGCGGTTTTATACAGAACGGGAGTTGTTAGGAGGAAGGTGCCCTGACCATAAGACAATTCCTGAAGTTATAAAGGAGTCAAACTACTTTTTCAAAATGGGCCAATATCAGGGCTGGCTTGTCGATCACATTAATACTCATCCGGATTTCATCACTCCCGAGCGTTACAAGAATGAGGTGCTTGCCTTCTTGCGTGAACCCCTCGATGACCTGTGCATTTCACGTCCCAAGAGTCGACTTCAATGGGGCGTTACCCTTCCTTTTGATGACCAATATGTGACTTATGTGTGGTTCGACGCCCTTTTAAACTATGTCTCTGCCCTGGGATATCCCGATGGTGATCGTTTTAGGAAGTTTTGGCCTGCGGTCCTTCATGTTGTGGCCAAGGATATTCTTAAACCTCACGGCATATACTGGCCCATTATGCTCAAGGCTGCGGGCATCCCTGTGTATCGCCAACTCCGTGTTCACGGTTACTGGAATGTGGATGAGAGCAAGATGTCTAAGAGCCTTGGCAATGTGGTTGATCCCCTGGAGTTAGAACATCAGTATGGCACGGACTCATTTCGGTACTTCCTGCTTCGAGAGATGGTTTTTGGTCTTGATTCCAATTTCAGTGAAAAGGCCCTGATTCAAAGGATAAATTCCGATTTGGCGAATGACCTTGGAAATCTGTTTAGCCGAAGCCTCACCATGGTCCACAAGTATTTCAAAGGGGTCGTACCGAATGGTGGTGGGGCCCCGGAAAGCGATCTTGATCAGGATGTGAAGTCAGATGCCTTTAAGACGGTTGAAGATTATCAGAAGGCCATGGAGGACTTTGCCTTTCACAAGGCCCTCATGGCCGTTTGGGAGTTCATAAACCGGATTAACAAGTACATAGATGTGACCGCCCCTTGGGAACTTGCCAAGAAAAAGTCCCAGCACAAACAACTGGAGGTGGTCCTTTATAATGTTCTGGAGAGTCTTCGTGTCATTGCAGGGCTCCTCTATCCTGTCATGCCAAGGTGTTCGCGGCTCATGCAACAACACCTGGGCATGACATCGGCAGATAATTTTCAGAAAATGGCAGATCTCAGAGTGTGGACAAAAACGAGACCTGGGACCAGGCTTCCAAAAACAATTGCCCTTTTTCCAAGGGTTGAAGCGGATGAACTCCAGTCCAAGGGTCAGCGAGTGCTCGCGGGAAGAAAAAGGTTGGCTTCCATGAAACCGGAAATCCCTATAGAAATCTTTCAGCAGATGGATCTTAGAGTTGCCACAGTGCTTCATGCTGAGGCCATACCGAGGTCCAAAAAGCTTTTGAAATTGAAGGTCGATGTTGGCGAAAAGCGGGTCCTTGTTGCAGGCATAGCGGAAAGCTACCAACCAGAGGATTTGATAGGAAAACAGGTAGTGATTGTGGCGAATCTCAAGCCCGCAGAACTTATGGGCGTCGTATCTCAGGGCATGGTCCTAGCGGCTGGTGACAAAGACATGTGCAGATTGGTTACGCTTGACGGCCCTTCTGAGCCAGGTACTCCTCTCACGTAAACAATTTCCATCGTCGGTTTCCAGGACGGCGTCTCATAACCTCCAATACAAGAAGCCCGCCTCATCAACTTCTCTCCTGGAATAAAGCGCCTTCACGTCTATCAGAATAGGCACGCCACTACAGCTTATGTTCTTTATCTCTTCAAGGCCCAACTGCTCAACGTACTGCCGGTGTCTTACGGCGAGTATTATTGCATCATAGGGCTTGTTGTCTTCAATGTCACCAGTTAGATCGATATCGTATTCATGTTTTACGTCGTCACTATGGGCGTAAGGATCGTTAACATATACATCAACATCATATTCTAAGAGTTCGTTATAGATATCCATCACTTTGGTATTACGTATATCGCTTATGTTTTCTTTAAAAGTGAGCCCTAATATCAACACCTTACTGCCTTTTACGGTCCTGCCGGCTCTTATGAGCATCTTAATCGTATTTTCTGCAATGTATTTGCCCATGTTGTCATTAATTCTTCGACCAGCCAAAATAATCTGCGGACGATAGCCAATGTTTTCCGCCTTAAAAGTCAAGTAATAAGGGTCAACCCCGATACAATGGCCACCCACAAGACCAGGCTCGAACCTCAAAAAGTTCCACTTGGTTCCAGCAGCCTCTAAGACCTCTTTAGTATCTATGCTAAGCTTGTTGAAGATAATGGAAAGCTCATTCATGAGCGCAATATTCAAATCACGCTGTGTATTTTCAATGACCTTTGCCGCTTCAGCAGTCTTAATATCAGCAGCAAGGTGAACACCGGCCGTAATGACAGAGCCATAAATTTCAGCCAGAAAACTGGTAGTTTCTGCACAGTCGCCGGACACGACTTTTTTTATCCTATCAATTGAGTGCTCCTTATCACCAGGGTTAATTCTTTCAGGCGAATACCCAACACTGAAATCCTTTTTCCAAGAAAGCCCACTTGCATCTTCCAAAATCGGCACACAAATCTCCTCGGTCACACCGGGGTATACGGTGGATTCGAATACAACCACTGCACCCCTGCTCAAGTGATTGCCGATCAGTTCGGAAGCTTTTCTGACAGACTTAAGATCAGGGGTACTGTGTTCATCAATAGGGGTTGGAACAGTTACTATGATCAGTTTACAATCTGAAATCTTTTCGGCATTATCGGTAAATTCAATATTAGAATTCCTTAGGGTTTCAGCATCTACTCCGTTTGTTCTGTCGATATTTTGTTTCAGTTCCTTAATCCTGTTGGGATTAATATCAAATCCAACAACGCTATATTTTTCGGCCAGCAGAGCAGCCAAGGGAAGGCCTACATAGCCAAGACCTACAATACAAATCCTTTCCTTTCTGTTTTCAAAACCCACCTGACTCAACATCTTATTCCCTCCATGATTGGTCTGGGCATTCGTCTCATCTACAGTGCCGATTCATTAGAAAAGGGCTTCTATCACTATCACGTGTTATAGGCTGGCGCAAGTTGCGGCCATCGCCTCTGCCAAAGAACGCAAAAAGTCTTGCATATCTGTTCGCTGCCGTGCATATTTGTGGACAATAAGTCAGAAAAGGCGAGATGTGAGCCCAAAAAGCAAGTTCTGACCGGGGTGCTCCCGCACGGCCAGCCAGGAAGGGCGGGGATGCTTCACATCCTGAAAGGGAAGAAGACAATGCACTATGATACGGCACTCAGAGCCTATACCTCAAAGCGGATTGAAGAGATAGAACGGGCAGACATTCTAGTCGGCATTCCATGTTATGACAATCAAGAGACCATTGCCCACGTTATTCAGATGGTCAGCCACGGCCTTTTCCGTCACTACAAGGCCTTACGGTCTGTCATCATGATCGCTGACGGCGGTTCTACTGACGACACCCGTGAGATGGCCAAGGAATTTGAGATCAAGCCCTGGCAGCAGAAGATAACGTCCATCTACCGAGGGCCTTCAGGAAAAGGCTCGGCTTTTCGGTCCATATTTGAGGCGGCCAAGAGGCTTAAGGTTAAGGCGTGTATGGTTGTTGACTCAGACCTGCGATCCATTACCAGTGACTGGGTCAAGTACCTTCTGGAGCCTATATTGGAAAAGGGTTACCAATATGTTTCACCGCTCTATTCAAGGTACAAGTATGATGGGACAATTACTAACAACATTGTCTATAATCTAACCAGGGCCCTTTATGGGCTGCGTATCCGTCAACCCATAGGCGGGGACTTTGCCTTTGCCGGCGAGTTGGCAGCCTACTACATCGAGCAGGATGTTTGGGAGACTGACGTTGCGCGCTACGGCATTGATATTTGGATGACTACCAACGCCATCACTAACAACTTCAAGATCTGCCAGTCGAATCTAGGCGTGAAGATCCATGACGCCAAGGACCCGGCAGAGTCCCTCGGGCCGATGTTCCGCCAGGTGGTTCACACCCTATTTGTCCTCATGGAGCAGAACGAGGCCTGTTGGAAGGCCGTGAAGGGCAGCCGGACCGTGCCTCTCTTTGGATTGCAGGAGTATAAGGAACCCGACCCCATCAAGGTAAATCTTGACCGACTGGTCACGGAGTACAAGACAGGTTTTCGGCACTTCAAAGGCCTATATCGGGACATATTGTGCCCCGATTGTTTCGCAGAACTCAAGAAGTGCGCTGCCGAGTCCAAGACCAAGTTTATCATGCCCGTCAAAACCTGGGTGATGGTCCTCTATGAGACCGCAGCCACCTTCCATTGTTGGACCGACAACCGCACCCAGCTGGTCAACCTGGTCACACCCCTTTATCTTGGGCGCGTGGCTTCCTTTATTAACCAGACGAGAAAGATGAATTCCAGCCAGGCTGAAGAAGTGGTAGAGGATCAAGCTCAGGTCTTTGAGTCTTACAAGGATTATCTCATCCGAGTGTGGGACGAAAAGGTGAACAATACTGGTTAATGAGTGCTTCAAAACCCAGGGAGAC
>CAZCWQ010000007.1:42173-49792 GCA_964502365.1 uncultured Desulfobacterales bacterium
AAGCCATAGTCACCTTTACCACGGTGGGGTGAAAAGTCGGTACGGACATTGACCTGCTCAAAGCCGGCTTCTTGCAACAGTGCCCTAAGGCTATAAGGCTCATATAGTCGGATAGCGTACGTGCAGTCACGGATCAAACCCTTGTGTTTGCTCAGGACCATTTCGCGGGCAAACAGGGTGTTTCCCTCCATCTTGCGCTCACGGCACACCACGGTATCCGTACCTATCTCATGCCATGCGCTCGGCGCGAAGCCCTCCTTGATTTTCTCCCCATCGGACACATCAATCAGGAGCCAGCCGCCTTCACGTAACACTCGCCTAGCTTCCGACAGGATCTGCCTATCGGCAACCGGCTCTGGGATGTACCCCAGGGAATTTCCCATGATGAGTACATGGTCAAAGCTCCCATCAGGCAGTCCTGTATTCCTGGCGTCGGCCTGCACAAAGTCCATATGATAATTACACTCAGCAGCCCTTGACTTGGCGCACTCAATTAGAAGCCTGGAATAATCGAGCAGGGTACACCCTTTGAAACCTCGGGCGCATAGCTCTAAGCTATGTCGTCCATGGCCGCCGCAGAGATCCAAAATTCTATGTTCAGCACGGATAGGCATGAGTTCACAGATGAGATCCACTTCACGACGAGTGATCTCTACGTCGCAGACAGAACGTGCGTCGGTGAGAAGATAGACCTCATCGAACATTTTTTTCCACCAGTCAGGATCGGCCTTCATACTCATAATGTCTTTGAATTAGCCCCGAAACCGAAAAGGCCATCTGAGGCAAATATTGCCGGTGACCCCCCCCAAGGCTGGAGCCGAGCGATTTCAAGCTCTTCTTCCTCAATTTTGACAATGCCATTGAGTTCGCCGGCAAGCCACATCTTTTCTAACGTCAAGCAGTCCAACCACATGGCACTGCAATACTTTTCTAGGGCCTCGAGCTGGCGCGCAGTGATTACCCTGGGCCGCAGGGCAATCTTGATCGGACCGAGCAAGTAAGTGAAGTCGTGCGCTATGGCCATAGTTTTCTGCATTTCAATGGCTTGTAACACATCTCCGGATGGCATTGCCAAAATGGCCTCATTGATACGATCCACTGCCTCGCCCACGCTAATGTGCGAGCGGAGCACGGCTAATGGTTGCACTCCACCGCCACTTCCTACGTTTGTGGGCACGCCCCCAAACCGGCCTAAGAATCCGAACAGACCCTTGGGGCCGATCAAGGAGCGAAAATCCGTCTGACAAGATTCCAGTGTAATCTCGTCTGTTTCCTTGTTCAATGTGGGAATATCTTCGGACCACACATTCAGTGGGATCTTCTCCTGAACGATGTAACCTCCCTTTTCAAGAGCCATGCTCACAGCCCCACTGGCGTCCTTATTGATCCCTCCGACGTGCACACCTTTGCCGGAATAACCCCTTTCAGGCTTAAGTACCAGGTCATGCCAGTGAGAGTAAGTCCACTCAATGAGATCATCGATCTCTTCACCCTTGGGTCCCAGGGTCCGACGCGGATAGAACTGACGTGTCCAAGGGGTTCGTTCCACGATGTCAGTATGAAACCGAGCACTATGGGACCCCGTGATGACTTCAAAGATACTCTTTACATTAATCGGTTCGGTGCCTCGGGGGTTGATGACCCGTTTTTCTCGGACAGCCTGGATAAGGGGGGTCAAGTTCTGCTTGCGGTGCAAGGCCAACAGGACGTCTGAGTTGAAATCGATGAAAACTACTGAAACAGCTTCACCTTGCCAACACACCCGGCCACTCTTGATTTCAAGTTCATGGGGGGCCATCAATACACCGGAAATACCATCAATGTTGCTCAAATGTTCAGCCAGATTTCTGTTTTCCGTAACGGCCTCCAAGGTCTCTTCTTCGGCCACCACGGCGATCAGCCCGGGGTCATTGCCCTCGCGGGCCCTATGGGCTTGAACCAACATGTCCACAAAGCCGTGTACCGGGAATAGCAACGGATGATCAAAGTCGAGGGAAACGGGTATGGGGCGAAATTCATTTAGCTTCAGCCAGACAGCCTTACCGATGACTTGGGTAATGCGTTGATAGTCCCATCCCCCAGGACTGCCTAGGTTCCATTCGGAGTGATATCCAAGGAAGTCTTGCAACTTTTTCTCCTCATTTCAAATTGCTTTTCAATCAAATGAAAGGGCAGTTCTCCTGCCTGCAACAGTTGTTTGTGAAACTGATCCAAACCGATCCCGAGGCCATAGGTTTGTCTTAGTTTCATAATCTCATTACGGCCTAAGGTGTAACACAGCTGATAACCGGGATTGAGCCCAAAACGCCCAAGCTGCTTACGGGCTTCCACTGGAGTGAATCCTGCCGCTGTCAACAAATCCATAGCATGTTCCTTGGTAATAATGCCAGTGTTTAGACCGACGTCGATTTGACATCGCGCCGCTCTCCATAGCCTTCGCTTGTAGTCAACCAAATAATCCATGGGACTTTGAACATAGCCGTATTCGGCCAAGAGTGTTTCAGCATAATAGGCCCACCCTTCATAGAAGAGAGGCGACTCGATCTGACGCCGCACCGGATTCTTCAGGCTTCTTCGAACAGAGTCCAACAAATGGTGTCCTGGAACTGTCTCATGGGCAGCGAGGAATTTGTGTTCGCGATGAAGCCGTTTCATCACAGGGTCTTCTGCTTCTTGCCCTCTCTCACGTAGCTGGTGGGTAGTCATATAGAAAAAATCTTTTTCTTTGATGTCTTTGCTAAAGGCCGCGCTAAAAGACGCTGAGCCACGTACGGATCGCAGGTATGTGGGTGTTTCACAAAGGACCAACGACGAACCCAATGTAACTTCACTGAAACCGTGCTTGCGAAAGAAGGAACGGAGCCGGTCTATTTCATATTTATACAGGGTAACAATATCCATGCTCTCAATATCCGATGGACAGCAGGCAAGATACAACTCCTTCCACGATTTGTTGGGGTCTATGGCTTTTTGGATTTCTTTCAACTGTTTCAAGCTTTCTTGCCATTCTTGCACTGCAAGCTCGAACACCTCAGTCGGATTCCTGGAACACAGGAAATGGTTTTTCAGAGTGGCCTCGAGAGCCGAAACAACAACTTCTTTATCCAGAGCCAAAGACGCGGCACACAAGAATTTGTCAAACACATCAAGAGAGGACCGGACCTTTTCCAACCCCTCTCGGAGGGTTCCTCCATTTGTGTCAGCAAGATGCTGGTCGACCTCATTCAGGTAATTCTTGCAGTCGCCCAACATGCTCACCGCAGCCTGATAATAGGTCTCTGCCACACTGTCCATATTGTGAACAGCCTGCTGAAACAGCTCGGTAATGCCTTGCAGGCGGGCTAGGGTCCTTTCTGTGCGCTCCTGTGCATCCGAGGCAGGCTTTGTCAATGCGTGATCCAATCCTATGAAAGCGATCTTCAAATAGAGCAAAGGATTGTGACGCCAAGGCTTCTTTGTGTCCAGCTCTATCAAAATCCCGGCTATGTTGGCCTTTAGGAGTTCAAGATCTGTGAGTTTTTCCGGATTATGCTCATGGATGGCCAGGGCATCGAATCTCTTTTGAAAATCTTTCAGGGTGAAGACACATTCGTCTATAGCATCGACATCGAGGTTGTCGATCAGGTGGTAATATTGACTGGCGGCCTCAGCTCGAGGAAGAAAGTGGAATTCGTCGCTGGCAGACATCACTGGAAAGCGTTTTGCCAGGTAGTCAAAGTAATTAAGGGCCAACTCGGTTTTAGGGTCTTTCATGCATTATTTCTTAGAATGTGATGGAGGAAGGTCGCGGGTTACTACAGGAGACCTTTACATAACTCGTTCGAGCGTCCATTGTCAGCTTTTTGGGGTACCCATCCGGGCGCAGCGAACGTGCCCACGAAGTGGGCAAATCGCGGACTGTTTGAGGCCCTTGGGCCGAGTTTTTGCGATTTAGTAAGCAAGTCCGATAATGGGTCAAAAAGCTCACACGAACTAGCGAGAAGGGGTTGTGCAAAGATCTCTACAGATGGTGGCGGTGCAGGGACTTGAACCCCGGACACTGCGGATATGAGCCGCATGCTCTAACCGACTGAGCTACACCGCCACTTACCCCGTGATCATTTGAATAACATCTGGTATTCTACAAGTCAAGGCCAAGGACAGCAGGTTGTCCTTGACACCTTCAGGGAATGTCTGATAATTTTTCGTGAAATATCAATCCGTTCCTTGCAGCAAAGCTCTCAATACGGAGGTCCAGGGGGACAATGAAATATCCTTGCTCGGGGGTTATATTATCCGGTGGTCTGAACACCAGGATGGGGGGCCAGAACAAGGCCTTTCTTTCCGTGGGAAACCAGCGGATCCTGGATCGCCTTTTTGAGACGTTTCAGGCCCTTTTTGAAGAAATATTGTTGGTAACCAATGATCCGCTTGAGTACCTGTCGTGGGACCTGACGATTGTAACCGATCTTTTCCCAATCCGCAGTTCCCTTACGGGCATCCATTCCGGGCTTTTTCATTCTTCAGCGCCGCATGCCTTTGTTACAGCGTGCGACACACCCTTCTTGAAAGAGGGGGTGATCAGGGCACTTTTGGAAGAGCTTGAACCGAAGTGGGATGTGATAATACCGGTGACCGAGGAGGGGAAACAACCATTGTGCTCAATCTATTCCAGGCGGTGTATTAAACCTATTGAGCATCAGCTCAGGAAGGAAGACCCCAGAATCATAAAATTCTTCCCCAAGGTCAGGGTCAAGGAGATATCTGATGCACAGCTAAGAACCGTGGACCCAGATCTTGTGTCCTTCTTTAATATCAATAGGCCGGAAGACTTGGCCGTATCCGAAGAGCTGTTGAAGTAGGGCCACAGAATCAGCCCAATGAATTATCAGTAAGTCAAATAGCATTTTCCCTCACGCTGCCGCTCAATCCAGCAGGGATCATGACCCCGCCCTCGTAGTAGAAAGACGGCCAGTATCGATGACACCCGAGGATGAAACGATTATAGCAGAGTGGTACCGGAAGATTGACAGCGAAATCCGCATCAATCTTATGCTCACACAAGACCATCGTAGCAACCAAATTCAGGCGTTCTGCGAGGACTTTAGCCGTTTGGCTCCAAGCGTCAGGATCGAAAAAGAGCACAAGGACGACGAACACGCACCGGGAATCAGTATCGGGCAGAATATAAGCTATCATGCCGTGCCTTTGGGAAGAGAGCTGAACCCGTTTCTGGATGCACTAAGCGGCCATGAGGCGCTCTACGGGGAAGTGCCTTTTTCGGTTCGGGACACCCTTAGTCAGATCAGGGCCCCTGCAATGCTGAAGGTCTATATCGTCCCTCAATGTCCTTTGTGTCCACAGGTGGTCACCCGACTGCTTGCTCTTGCCGCCTCGGAGAGTCTGCTTCATATCACCGTAATCGATGGAGCCCTTTTCCCTGAGAGGGCCGAAAATGACCACATCGGGTCGGTGCCCACGGTAATACTCGACGATCAGTTCCGTTGGACAGGAGCAATTCAGCCAGACGAACTGGTCAATATAATACTCAGCCGAGACCCTTCCAAGCTTGGTGCCGATTCGCTCAGGCAGGTCCTCGCCGAGGGCAATGCCGCAGGCCTGGCAAAGATGATGATTGAAAGCGGCAAAGTCTATCCGGCGTTTTTGGATCTACTGACCCATACAAAATGGCCGGTTCGTCTCGGTGCCATGGTGACGTTTGAGTTCATTGCCCAGGAGCGTAGAAAAATAGCCTCACAGGTTATCGCGCCTTTGTGGGACCGGTTTTCCCGGGTAGACGACAGGGTGAAAGGCGACATCCTCTATGTTTTCGGTGAATCTAACGATCCGGGTGTGATCCCGAAACTCAACAGTGTTCTTAACGGTCCTTATTCCGGTGAGGTTCGAGAAGCTGCGGCCGAGGCACTCGAAAAACTCTCATGAAGAGGAAAATCGATCTTGGAGATCACAAAATGTGAGATTAAAAAGGGGCGGCATTCGGGGTACTCACCCGATTAATTACCATAATTAGCCAAAACAGGCCTTGAGTCGAAATGGGTAAAAGGTGGCCCGATTCCAGAGAGCCACCTTATCATATCATGGAAGCTACTGAATAGAGTCTTTGAAGGACTTGCTCGCTTTGAACTTCACGGCATTGCGGGCCGCGATGTTTATCTTTGCCCCTGTCTGGGGATTTCGGCCTGTTCGAGCCTTTCGACTCGCCTTGGAAAAAGTTCCGAAACCAACCAGCGTGACTTTCCCGTCCTTCTTTCTGAGAGCCTTCTTGACACTGTCAACAAACGAGTCCAGGGCTTTGTTCGCCGCAGCCTTTGAGATTTTCGCATCCTTTGCCATCTTGTCAATCAGTTCTGCCTTTGTCATGACGCTGTCCTCCTCTTGTAGCATGGGTGAATTAAGGGTTGGTGAAAGCCTAGGCGTTAATAGAACAAAACTCTTCGAAAGGCAAGAAAAGATTCTCATTAAAGCCTACATCCATTCCTGCCGATACAAAAACCTGTATACCCTACTCTCTTTGTTTAGCACCCATAAAGCAAAGGAGCCTGCTATGCAGATAGTCTGTTCGACATGCAATGCCACTTACAGCATTCGTAGTAACGATCTGCCCAAAAGAAAGGCTATTGCCAAATGCAAGAAATGCGGTGGCAAGCTGATCATAGAAGCCCCGGTGGCAGGCTACGTTCAGGCCGCGCCTCCGCGCACCGAGACGGCCGAACCTCACCCGCCTTCCCGGGCCCCTGTCACCAAGATGGGAGAAAGCGAAAAGTTGGACATATTGCAAGCTTATCCTGAGCTTCAAGGTCTCAACGCAGCAAAGTTTGACCTTGGTGAGATCCTCTCTCCCAACAAAAAGGGGGCATACAGACATCGAAAGAACACATTCAAGCTCAAAGCCCTGAAGGCTGCCCACCATATTTTGGAGAAGGCACTAAAGGATGGCGAGAAGGTGGTGCGAATAGCCAAGGGAGTGGCCTATTATCCGGCTGAAATCTTCTTTGGCAATGGATTTTTTACGATGCTCTACAATCACTATGCCATTGTTTGCACCAACCAGAGACTCATTCTCATAAACATCAATTCCAGAATGAACCGTCCGATGCATTACATATTCCAGATCGCTTATGAAAACATAAAAAAGGTCAAGCATAGTTTTCTTTCCCGCGCCTTGGTACTCTATAGACACAAAGGGAAGCGACGGACCTTTAGGGCCGTTAAAGGTTATATGGCAAAGGAACTCAAGCAATTCATTGATGAGAAGAAAAAGAGCGTGCCGGCGGTTGAACTTGCACAAGAACCGCTGGAGAACCTGTGCCCTGCCTGTTTTGTGCCACTGAAAAATGGTCTGGTGCAGTGTCCTGAGTGTAAGACCTATTTCAAGGAACCAAAAAAGGCCCTCTTAAAGTCTTTGGTGCTGCCGGGCTGGGGGGACATGTATTTAGGCCACAGGGTATTAGGCCTCCTTGAGCTGTCAGGTTCTGTCTTTGTGTGGCTGATTATTGGATCGATGCTCCTTGCCGGAGAGCCTGGAAGCTTGGTAGGCATAGTATTCCTGTTGATGTTTTATAACGGATCTGATGGCCTCTTCACCTATCACATGGCCAAAAAGGGGTACATGCTAGCAA
>CAZCWQ010000008.1:0-38698 GCA_964502365.1 uncultured Desulfobacterales bacterium
TTCATCTTTTGAAGGTCGTAAAGCATTTGCATCATAAATTTCCACATCAAATCCATGACCTCTGAGAACAGCCGCAATAGTTGCCAGGCCGGAGGGAATACAATTAGGTTTTGCATTTAAACGTATAGGACAATTAACAAGCAAAATTTTCATGATGTATATGACATTTCAATATGAAATTCGATTAGATCCAGAGGGCTTAGTGTCTACGCCACTTACTACTGAGAGCATAATATTGTTTGCAAATAATGATGAAGGCCTCCTGCCAGTTATCTTTGAAAAGACCTCATGATCCCTACTAGATTGCGCGAGATGCAGACTATTTGACGGTGTCAGTAGCAGTTACCGGTATTCAGAAAATCTCTAGCCCGCCAAGCGCAACGTTTGGATTCTTCAAGAAGGTTTTTGTATCGTTCATCCCTGTGTTGGCCGGTCTTGCGATCATTACCATGGTATCTCACTGAATAAAGAACTCGGGAAAGATGGTAGAATTTGGCGCCTGCCATGGCAAAGCGGAGGTAATGGTCGTAATCATTTGCGGACTGATATTTTTCATCCATCAAGCCGACTTTTTCGTGCCATTCCGTCTTGTAAAGGTGACTGACACCCAGATGATACCACCGTGCAAAACAGTCTTGAAAACTGTAGTCCGGGGTCTTCATTTGTCGGATAATCCGTCCCTGATCATCCACAACGTTCATGTCTGAGTAAACAAAATCGGCTCCTGTGGTCTCAAGGGCGAATGCAAGTTCTTCGATCATATGAGGATGTGGTAGGTCGTCTCCGACGACATAGGTACAGTATTCTCCCGTTGCGCGGGAGAGCCCTTCGTTGTATGTGCGGGTGGGGCCAATGTCTTTCTTGAAGAAGATTGTTTTTAAATCCCTTCCCTCAGGATATGAGCGGACCTTTCTCCTTACCAAATTCCCTTGTTGGTTCATTTCTTTGACAGGCCATAGTGTGCGCTCAGCCATCTTTTTTGCCAGTCTTTCCAGCCAGGTTCTGGTCCCGTCCGTGGATCCCCCATCAACGACAATGAGTTCCAAGTCAGGATATGACTGAAAGAGGCAATGGTCAATACATGCAGGAAGGTATCGGACTTGATTAAACGTTGGTATGACGATGGAGATTTTTTTCATGGTGACAGTCTAGTCTTTTGAAAAAGATCATTCCTACACTATCAAGCGATCCTTGACAGGCACGGGCAAATCATCTCAGGTTATACCGGTTAGCCATGCGCCTGAATCGCTCCAACGGTGAGGAACCAGCCATGAGCTTCTGGAAGCAATCCACGCGTATTGAACCAAACGTGAATTTCTTTCCCCTTAATCGAGGTCTATACAAGATAGCTGAGTCTAGAAGTTCAAACCCCACGTTTTCTATGAGCTGAACCAGGAAGGGCTCATATATAAAGTGGTCCACAATATGCGCTTCGTCTGAGAAATTGTGGAGATCAGCCGAAAGCACAAAAATTCCATCCGGACTTAATTTCTCCCATGTTTGGTGAACAGATCTGAAAGGGGTTTTCATATGTTCAAAGACGTCAAATGAGGTCACGAGATCCAAGCTTTCTGCGGGGAGGTTAAAGAAGTCCTCAGGGCTGAGCGTCCTGACATCGCACCCTGCTTTCCGATAGCGCTGAGTTGCAAATTCACTAGTCCTTCCTGGGATGTCCACCGAATATGTTTCTATTCCGGCTAGTGCAAGTGATAAACAAATATCACCACTTCCCGCCCCATAATCTGCGGCCTTTTTCACGTTGAAGATTCGCGCCACCTCGATCACAATGTCTATACGTTCTTGTGTGGTTCGGCTTGGTGGTCCGTTGTGAACATAACGTTCAGTAACTGCATAGTACTCGCTGTTCATTGCTGGCTCCTGAGTCCCACTAAAAGGTAGGCTCTGCTGGGGCCTCATCCGGATACTCTCCAAACTGAGGGAAGCAATAAGCTATTATCTGTTCAATTCTGCTTCTGAAAAGGTTTCTCTCAATTATCTGATCCCTTCTAGATTCCTTTTCCTTTTGTGGTTCCATAATTTCAAAGGACTGGCTCTTGTTTAAAAAGACGCCAGCTCCAACTTCTCTTCCCAAGTCGACAAAGGGCGAATCACAACTAACATATATTGAATCGGCTTTGAAACATATACCTAGAAATTGACGGACATCTACTCTGCCGGAGTTATCCAGAAACCAGCTCCCTTTCAGGGATTCATTCTTCATGACTATTGCCTGAATTTGCTGCCTTTCCCATTTTTTGGCCGGAAAAATGTTGGCGCCTGTCCCCACTAGGTGGACATCAGTCTTTTTCCCGTAGCTTCCTGAGCCATAGAGAAATGCATCCGGCATCCATGGCGGCAAAAAATGACAATTGGCGTGGAATCTTGAATAATTATCCCCAAGGATATCATCAAAGAATACAAAGTCATAGAGGTCCAATACGGCCTCGTTGTGATAGTATCCCCCAGGGAAATTGCAAAAGTAAACGGCCTTGGGCACGTCTTTTTGCATAAGATGAGCATAGTATGGCCGCGTATGAATTTCCAACAAAAGGTCCGGTGCGACTTTCAACATTTTCCCTTTCAACTTCTCCTGCACGGCAAACTCGTTTTCGTAACACAGTGCAGCCCAGTTGATACCACATGGAAGTGAATCAACAACCTTGCCATAGAGTTGAATATTGACCACTTTCACGAAAACTCTGGCTCTTTACAAGAGGGTTCGGGAAACGGGGCCAGGGGCGGTACATATGGCAAGGGATACTCTTCTAAGAATTTAATCGCTTCCTCAGCCAGCATTTTGTACTGCCTTGAGCTTTCATATTTCGCAACAGCGAGTCGGCCATTCTCTGCCATCAATTCTCTCCGCTTCGAATCAGCGAGAAGACGCTCACAGCAAGAAATGGCTTGTTCGGATGATTCATACATCAAGAGGTGTTCGCCATCTTTAAAGATGAGCTCGAGGTCTCTGCTTCTGTCAGTCACGAGAGCAGTTCCAGCGGCCAGCACCTCGTAGACCCGAACAGTCGACTCTCCCAAAGGGGAGCAGTTGACTCCGATTCTGCAATAATTCCAAAAACGGTTGTATTCCTCCCCAAAGACCCCTTCACGGACACACATTCTGTCCCCAAAATATTCCTTCAGCGCCTTGACCACTTTGCGTCTTCTTGAATAGATGGGGTTTGATTCCCATCCAGGTCGTTCACCCAGGAATCCGCAAAAACCAATATCATAAAGAACGGGGCAATCGACAATAGGATATGACAAACGTGCATTATAACCGGCAGGCCAAAATTTTGCACGTGCTCCCCATCTGTCACAGATCTCCTCTTCAGCTCGAGCATGGGCCGAAAATATTTTGTCATATCCCATCGCATAGTTCTTCATATAATTTTGTTTGGTAACGTAGTCCCACGCTATCAAGAATTTATGTCCCTTGAAGAATCTTAGATATTTTCTGTAATGGCATCGCCGTGATTGAGAAGAATGCTCCCTCTCAATTACCACTTTTGCTCTGTTTAACAGCGACCACAGAGTATCCTCTTCATGTATATCCCCGTTGTAGAACATTGCTCCAGGGAGAGGGCTTGCTGAAAAAGGTCCCAGAAAAAGAATGTCTTTAAGGGCTGTCACAATCTTTCCTCATTCACAAAATACTGCTTGAGACTTCAGTATTCAGATTTGGTAAACCGGGCATTCTCTTGGGAGCCTTTTTGCACAATTTCAGACTCTCGTAATTGTCCCATGCAAAGCGGGCCTCATTTTTGCGGACTTCTCTTGGCATTCGCTCACAATCATATTGGATCCATCTCACATCATGAAGGTAGTTGCCCTGATCATCAAGATCATAAGGCTGGGTGATATCTGCTTTGAGGTGATAGGCATAGCAGTCGGCCTCCATGAGGATCCAGTCATCATCGGTTCTGGGTAGCATTATGGCTCCATCCCAGGTGCCCTCTGTGGAAAGCCCATTATCTTTTGGATAGAGGGGCTGCTTCCATTTCCAGATTCGTGGAGAGATATATCTTACTCTGGGATTCCTATAAAAGTGCTTGTATTCAAATCCAATAATGGTTCTTGTTCCTGCGTATCGACGGACCAAAGATCGAATATAGTCAAAATCTCTTTCATGGAAAAAGTCATCAGCATCAATGTTGAATATCCAATCCCCTTGAGCAATCTTCATGAAAAATTCACGGTAGGCTTTCAACCACACGGCCAGTTGTGTCCCATCACGCAAACCCAGGTCATCATCAAAAATCTTCACCTTCTCTTCATCTTTAAAATGGGCTTCGATCAGTTCTTTGGTCCCATCTTCTGATCGGAATATCCCGACGAGCATCTCATCCACCATGGGAAGATTTTGATTGATACATTCTATAACCGGATAACGCAGTTCAATAGCCTTATTAATCAGTATGTTCCCGCTTATGTGCTGATTCACTTCCAACATCCTTTGCCTGGGTGTGATGTATGATCGGCCATTCTTTCATAAACAGAGAAAAGACGTGCTATTACTCGGCGCTTGTGAAACAGACGTGCCCTTTGGCGTCCCAGTTCTCCATGTTTCGAGCGCTTGTGAGGATCGTTCCACAGCTCTTCTATGGCGTTGCTCATTGAGGAGGCATCATTTTCGTCAAAAAAGACGGCTGCCTCCCCAGCAACTTCTGGAAGGGAGGTGTTACGGGTGCAGGCTACAGGTGTGCCCAAAGCCATGGCTTCCAGAACGGGGATGCCAAAACCTTCGAAGAGAGATGGAAAAACCAGAAACTCCGCTCCTGCTATAAGAGGCTTAACCCATTTTCTCTCCACAAATCCGAGTCTATGTATCTGTTTCCTCAAATCCAAGTCTTCAACCAAAGCCAATATTGTTTCTTCAGATTTGTCTTTTATACCCATAAGCACCAGGGGAATGGGCAACCCTTTGTTCTTCAGATCAGCCAATGCGTGGAGCAGTCTCTCGTGGTTTTTGTGGGGCCAGGTTCCTGCAGGATAGACAATATATCTCTCTGGAAGGTGGAATGCTTTCCGGGTCTTATCACACGCTGCTTTACGACATTGTTGATAAAATGCCTCTCCACACCAAGGGTAAACCACATCAATGCAATCCGGGTTGATTCCATAGCAATCGATAAGGCATTTTTTCGTGTGGTTTGAGATGGCAATGATTCTTTGAGCCCTCTTTATCGAAGCACGATATGTAGCATCTCTCAATTGCCATTCTTTCTGAGTAAAGAACTCGGGTAGGTATTCGTGCTGAATATCCATCACACTTAAGAGGCACGGCACATCAAGATCCAGCGGAAAGATAGTTGTCAGCGGATAGTGGACAAAATCAAGCACCTCTGATTCGATCTTCTCCCTGAATTGGCAACCATACTGTTTGTACTTTTCAACGGGAATGTCCAACAGCATCTTTCTTAGCTGAGGATGATGATCAGGAAACAGGTTCTGATTCTCATGGCTTGCGAACAGCACGAAGCGGCTAGTGCTTTGTTCACAGCATAGGCCCTCAACCATGTCAGAAACCAGGGTTTCCACTCCTCCGTTTTTCCCCGGCCGAAGGGGAAAGACGTTAATGCCAATGCTCTGTGCTCTCATGATCGACAATCGTTTCACACCCCGGATACATCTCTTCCAGAATTTTTATGTTGAAAGAATCCCCCATTCGTTGGTAAAATTTTGGATTATCCAGGATTTCCTCAACGCAGCAGCTATCCGCCAATCCCCTCTCTAGAGAAAAGGCCTTTGTCTCCGGAATCACATAATATTGCATCATGCCTGACAAGGCATCTGTCAGGTAGTCTGTTCTATCCTGTAGGTTGGCAAAGAGAAAGGCTTCGGAGAGGTAAAAGAGGGAATCCAAATCCTGGCGACCATTGATCCCTTTCTTAATGGCCCTTCTGTCCATCCAAAAATCGATCTCATGTATTTCCCCATCTAGCTCTTGAAGGAGATAATAGGGATGTCGTCTCAAGCGTTCCAGCGTCCCAAGCAATCCTTTGTGATCCCAGCGTTCCATGGCCGAGCAGAAGTCATTCTCGTTAAGTAAAGGACAATGGCTGTTCCATATGGCGATCTCATCTTCAGGGCAATTCACGATGCTGGCCATCTGATATATGCTCTGGATATGAGCGTTCTCTTCTGTCACCTGCTCCCAGACATCCTTGAAGGGCTCGTACTGCCTTCTTTCTTCAGTGTTGGACAGGACTACGATGTCCTTTTCCGGGATTCCCATTTCATTGAGTGCGGCCATTTGTCTATTCAATATGGAGAATGCGTACGATTCGCTTTTAAATAGATAGTCTTGTCCTTTTTTTCTGAGAAACAGAATAAACCATTTCATGACTGTGCCCTCTTCTTTGAATTGATGACTGCCAGAGCAGCGAAGAGATCGGGAGGCTCATCCAGTTCGATTCCTTCTTCATCGGAAATAAAGAAGGCTACCCTGTACATCTTTTTGCCTGTTTTCATGTTTATCCATATATCTTTGCCATTCGGTCGGCTGGCGCTGGGGAAATACTTACACGGGACCTTAAAGGTCTTGCCCCATCTTTCTTCTGAATAAACAGAAGGCACGATTGACCCGGAAATCAGATATGTCTTTTCAGGAATCTCAGATTGGACTAAATTCATATAGTCTACAAAAGGTACCAGGTTCCCATCGGAGACGACCACTGATCGTCGGGGATCATAATAGTTTTTGCTACAGAGCAGCACATGGACAATATATTCACCCTGTATCTTCCTTATACGATTATCCTCCAAGAATGTTGATAGCACTTCGTCTATCATGCCTTTTCTTCGAAACGGATTTGTGGGAAAAAGCGAGACAAAGATATCAGGGATATAGTTCTCCTTTTCGTAGAGATGGGCTGCCAGGTGGCTTATGGCCTCACCCAAATGGCTCTTATCGGTAGCAAGATGTGAGGGACGAATATAGGGGACTTCTGCTCCGAGACTTCTGGCATACTCGGCTAGGTCAGGAGAATCCGTCGAAAGGATGATCCTATCCAGAAGCTTTGACTCCAAAGCGGATTCTATCGTGTATGCCATGATCGGTTTGCCGTTGAGCTTTCTCAAATTCTTGTGGGGAATCCCCTTTGAATTGCTCCTGGCAGGAATGAACCCGAGGATATTCAGTTTGCTTTTACCCATACAGCTGTATACCTCTATTTAGCCCCTTCCATTCTCTTGAAATAAGGATTTATGATAAACAGTTTAGACATCGTTACGCTCTCCTATGCCGGACTGTTTCTCATCTTTTTCCAGAGATGATCCAGCCGTCCCTCAAGGTGAATGTCAGCCAGGGCTTTGGTAAAATGGAACATGAACCACTTGGTCCCAAAGTAGCTCCTGGCTGATGCGGGATTCTTCAACAGATATTCATAATAGGTCCTCAACGTCATCCACTTGAGTTCTTCGTAGCGCCAGGGCGCACTTTGGAAATGTTCCCTTGTATAGAGGATTCGGCCATCGTGTGAACGATCAAACCATATGCGATCATCAACCTCCCCTCGCTCTTTTAGCTTTCTGTAAAAGGGGGTATATGGAAACAGGATCTGTATGTTGGTCTGAAGAAAATCAAAATATCGGCACATCCGCAGGGTCTTTGTGTAATCATCAAAGGTTTCGTTCTCAAAAGAAACGATAAATGATCCGATAGTCCACAATCCGATTCTTTTGCATTCCTCTATGGTCCTGATGATCTGCTGTGATGATATCTTCTTGTTGATCTGTTTCAAAATTCGATCTGAACCGCTCTCAACACCGAAACCAACAGCGACACATCCGGCCTCGCAGAGTGCATTCAGGACCTCCGGGGAAGTCCCAGCGCGGACAAGAACCCTGAATCTGAGAGGCAGCCGCTTTTTCTTCAAGAGGCTGCAAAAGGAGATAACCCTATGCTTGTCTGCCGTGAAGAGGTCATCATAGAATCGAAAATAGTCTATGCCGCATTCTATATAGATCTTTTCCATCCTATCCACGATGACCTCGGGGGATGTGGCCCGCCAAGATCTTTCCCAGTGGTCATTGGAACAATAAGTGCAGCAGAATGGACATCCTCTTGATTCTATGAGATAGGCAGCGGGTTGCCGTCGCAGTTGGAAAGGGGCCTCTATGTCACCTTTGTAACATTCCAAAGGCGGAAGCAGTGTGTAGTCAATGTACAGTTCATCAATGTCCTTCTTAAATTCTCTCTTTTCATTGCGTACGATTCGATTGCCACCCTTGCGATAGGATACTCCTTTTATCCGCTCCAAGGGCGTTCCATTAATCAGATCTACAATGGTCTCCTCCCCTTCTCCCCTTACAACAATATCCACCCATGGGTAGGCCTCCAGTATGGCCAAGTCTAAAAAGTACGTGTGAGGCCCACCTACAACCGTAGTAATGTATGGACTTTGCTTTTTCAGATCCCGTATGAAATCAAAGCAGTAGAATCTCACGTCCGTAAAACAGGAGACTCCAACCATGTCATACTTGGATGCCTCTTCCAGGACCTCGGCCCTACTCATGCCCATTGGCACAGGGTCAATGAGTTTCACCCTGGCCCCTGCATGGTCTCTGGCATAAGTTGCCACATAACCTAGACCGAGCGGAGGACTATGGGTTGCAGCCACGCTTCGGATGGATTCCCAATCGCCAAAGTAGGGATTAACGAACAGGACCTTTTCAGCTTTCATGTTGACTTCATTAGCGGCTTTATCCACTTCCATAAGCTATCCAGGTTAGGAGATGTACTCTTGAACTTGTGATGGATTGAACGTCCATTTGACTCCCTCTGCTTCTTCCTGTGCCCTTGATACGTCCCTTACTGGACAATTCCGGCACTGAACAGGAACTTCACCCCTCAAGAGTTTTTTTCGAAAAAGGCGATACTTCTCACCACACCAGATCTCATTCAGGGATTGTTCCTGTATGTTTCCAAGGCTGTATTTCCGTTGAAACTCTCGGTTATTTCGTTCGTTTCCGGCACAGCACGGAATGACCGTGCCATCAACAAGTATAAAGGGCTCTATCCACGCACGGCAGTTTTCTATTTGGGGCTTCTTATCCGGAATATTGTGATTCCAGATAAGTTTGATTCTATATTTGTCAGCCAGATGATTCGTCTCCTCAATGATGTCTTCAGGAACTTGTATTGCGATATCCTTTATTTCTTCAAAGGGATGCAGAATAGCCGTGTAGTAAATATATTTATAGTTATCATTTCCAAACCGGTTGTAAACATAGCGGACGAAGTCGGGCACCTCGTGGAGATTTTGCTTTGAAATGACATAATGGAAACTCAGCTCAGGGAAAAAAGAACTCATCTTTTTCTTCAATTGGATTATGGTTTCAACATTCTGCATCACCACTTCAAAGTCGGAGCCAACTCTAATCTTGTTATATACTTCTGGAGATGCGCCATCCACAGAGATCAGCAAAAAATCGATGCCTAATCTAACGAGCTCCTTTGCGTTTTCCGCGTCAAGGAGGTAGAAATTATCGTAAAGCTCCACGAATATGTCGGGGGATAGCTCTTCCTTCACATATCGGAGCATTGGGATGAAGTCCTGGTTAAGGAAACTGGATCCAATCCCCGTAAGTCCACACCAGATGAAGTTGCCGAACTCTCTTGTGATCCTCTTGAATTGGTTCAGCGAAAGATGCCTGTTGGGCTCATGCCAATGGGTATGTTCACACATAGTACACTTGAGATTGCAATAGGTAGTGACTTCCAGTTCAAACAGTCTGGGTCTAATCTGTTGAAAGACATGGGGGAATAACCGGTAAGCATAGATTCCAAGGCGGTTGTAGTAAAACGATTCGTACCACAGGAGGTTAAACGCGTATCTGAGGCTGCGCAGTCTTTTACGTTTGATAAACTTCTTAATCGTTCTCATCATCACTCGCCTTGGGGATACAGGCTGGTTACAAGTTTCTCGGCTTTATCTAAGTCTTTTGAATGATTGACATTCACGTACCCTCCCCTAAAATACACGGGGAACAGACCTGCCTGGTTTGCCAGGGTCTTCAAAACAGACGTGATCTGAACTGTGTTGGTCTTGTCGGGTCTGGTATCTCTGATGGCTCTCCAGATAGCGCCGTCAAGGAAATAGACGCCCATGCCGCACATGTGATTATTGATCCTATTCGGTTTTTCGGTTAAGTTCCGGACGAGACGGGCGTCTATATCCAGGCTAAAATTTTCAGCTATCATCTCTGAAGGAGCATTGGGGAAAACACCCACTCCTCTATCCATGCCATCAGGGACATCGATGGGGCCCGCATAGAGACAATCTCCCAACACCATTACAAAACGCCCTTTTATCAAACCCTCTACTTCAAGAAGGGCCCTTGCCACGCCACATCCCTTCCCCTTCTCTATGACAACCTCTGTCTCATACGGCAGCCCCTCAACATATCTCCGGATTCTGTCCCCTCCATAATTCGCGATCAGAACAAAGCGCTGGGTATATGAACTCCAAAAGTCCATGATATATCTGATCAGGGGTTTTCCCTGGATCTTCAAAAGAGACTTGGGATGGCCGTTACTGAGGAATTGGAAGCGGCTCCCGTTACCCCCGCATACAATGACACAAGAACACCCGTTAGCCCATGCCCTGAGCTTTTCAGCAATAAGGTTTTTTGTGACTTTGTCGAAGAGGCGCCTAAATTTCCTGATGACATGAGAAGGATCGGTGTTGCGCTTCGCTGCCAAAACAGCCCTTTGTCCAACCTGTTTCTGCTTTTCCCTGTCGCCCAAAACGCTGTTTATCTTCTGGGCGAAATTGGCGGGATCATTAAATCGGGCCAGGAAACAGTTTTCCCCATCGGACACAAACTCCGGTATCCCACCGATTGAACCGGCAACCACAACTTTCCTGGCCGCCATGGCCTCATGCAATATTGCTGGGGACATGTTTTCCCACTGCTCCGCAACAACAACAATGCCTGCTCTTTTCATGGAAGCGGCCACGTCCTGGTCATCTACGCGGCCGCGTAAGCATGTGTCTGGATCAAGACCTAATGCACGTAATTCATTCCTGACCTTATGAACATAATCATCGTCGACCAGAGCACCGATGGCTTCAAAGGTAAAAGGTTTCTTAAGTTTTCTTAATGCCTTTGCAACAACGAGAAGGCCTTTTCGCGGCTGTCCCCAGCCTATAAACAGAATATGATTCGGGTCCCCCTGAAAGCCATTTCCGTCAAAACCCAGAGGCTGGCCGATTACTTCAATTCGACTCTTTTCAATTCCAGCAACTGACAACTGTTTTCTGGATGCCTCTGACAAAACAACAAAGCCATTTACTTGTTTCAGAAGTGGAGTGAACAGCTGGCTTCGAATCGGCAGTAACTTTTCTGACCAGCTGAAAAGGGTCTTGGCCTGGCTCGTGTGGCAGGAAATACATTTGCGTCCTGGCTTTGCGCATAATCTTTGATGGCTATCGACAAACATACCTGTTGGGCAGACATGTATGTAGTCATAAACCATCAGAAGAACGGGCACGCCATCCTGTTTACATATCTCCGCGGCGTGGAGGGAGAATTTTCTTATGGTATGAAGCAGGACGACGTGGGGTTTAAAGTCCTCAAGCGTCTTGGACACTGCTTGTGAAGCGACTGGATCATAAGGGAATAACTGCCCCTTTAGGGCTGTTATCCACTTCTCTTCAGGAAGAAGATCTTCCATCGTTTCGGAGAAGAACAGTTGTATGCCGCGGATTTTTCTCCTGGGATGATCCGGTTTTGTCACAAGAAGCCCTTGCTGCCATCCAGCAGAATTAAAGAGATCTACAAGTCTACTGGATATGACTTCGGCACCTCCAAAGGTATCATGAAGCCCTGGATAGCTGTCTGAGATATGAAGGATACGGCAATTGCTCATGATTTTGCCAAATTGAATAATCTCAGTTGAAGATCTTTGTCATAAGTCTCGGGTAGAGCCCGGCCCTCAGGAGAATCAAAGAGACAATCCACCTGAACGCCTTCATTGAAAGGCACATAAAAACAGATATGGATACTGACGCCTTTGGACTTGGCCCATTCAATGCTTTTCTTATCTGATTGATAGTCCGCCCCAGGGAGGCCGAGAACGAGAAAGACGTTGACATAGTCAAAAATACGTTTCGCTGATGTTACGGCTCGATTGATCCGTGAGAAGTCCTCACCTTTAGAGATAATATCCAGGACATGATCATCCGTTGATTCCACCCCGAAAGAGACCCACTTGCATCCAGACCCTTTCATGAGCATGCCTAACTCATTGTCAAAACGGTCAGCCCTCAAGCCGTTGCCTGCCATCCACTGAAGGCCCAGAGGTGCAACCGCTTCAGAGAATTTTCTTGCGCGCTCCATGTTCGCATTAAAGCAGTCATCAATAACAACAAAGCGCTTTATTCCCCATTTTTCTTTCGCCTCTGTAAGTTCATCAACGCAGTATTGAATAGACCGAAACTGCTGTTTACGTGTTCTACCGGCACAGAATAGACAGCCAAAGGGACATCCCAAGCTCGTCATAATAGGATAGAACCACGCCCCTTTGCGCCACATTTTCAATAGAATGGGAAATGTGTCAAAACGGGAATAGTCTGGAAATGGCAGTTGATCATCAAAAGAAGCATCTGAACTGAAACAGGGGACTGTCTTCAAAAATGGATAGCAGCATTGAATGTCAATTGGGCCGTTTGCCGTTCCGCATAAAATATCGATACGGTGTTTCAGAACATCCGAGATGCGTACCATTTCGGAGGCAGCGCGGGAAGGAACAACCATACCCCAGGCTGAGAAAGGTTTTTCCAGTCGCTTCTGTTCATTTGCCTGAGATGTATTGAGATCAATGACGGGAATGTTCCATTGGGCAGAAAGCACACCTGCCGCAACACTGGGAAAATCCAGATTAGTTTTGCAGTATGGCACGATTAGCGCTTCAGGTTCTCTATCAAATTTAGAGATGGCTTCAACTTCCCGAAAAAAAGTAGAAGTTCTCAAGTCTGTTTGTAACGCATTGATCATTCCAGTATTTTTCCATCCAGTTCCGGGCTGATATTCCTGTCTCCTCTATGACTATTGCATCCATGAGGTCCCTGAGTCTGGCTTTTAGCTCAACCTCATTTCTGGCAATAATCCATGGGATACGCTCCGACCCGGTGAAATCCTCAATCCATCTTTTATTCCATGCATCTATCCCTGCAATTACCGGCTTACCCTGACTCAGTGATTCTAGAGAAGAAACTCCATAATAGCCCTGCATATGATCAAAGATAATGTGACATCTATTCTTTCGCTTTAGGCATTCTTTGTAGTCTGTGTTCTCGATGATATCCACTTCAAGTCTTAAGGAAGATTGGGCTTGATTGATCTCATGGCCTGTGATTAATAGCTCCTCTGTATTCTTAATCTCTTTTCGGGTCACGGACTGTCCAATGACCACTACACCATTTAAGGGTCTTGGATGTGGGAGGTATAATGGATCATAAATAGGAACCAGATTCGGTTGCCATGTAGCCTCGGGTAGCAATTGCAACAGGTCTGGAGTACTTACAAGGACCTTCCTCTTCAGACGGTGATATTTTTCTCTATACTTTTGTGGATGAGCCCTAAAATCAGGATGGCCATGGTGGTGGTGCACGATGGATTTGCCTGTGATGAAATCGCTAACTCTTATGAGACCGAGTCGTATGTTTTCATCTGCCAGAACATGAAAGTGTATGATGTCCGCCTTTTCCAGAAGTTGTCTTATTTCCTGCAATCCATCTTCATCGAGGTCGGGCACATGCAGGTCTTTCTTGAAGTTGAAATTGTATTTCGCAGTTGTCGTGATCAGCCGGCAATTGTGCTCCGTATGTTTGTTGATCGCGTTCGTAAACGCGATCGCCATCCCAGCAGGATCATTTTCCGTAATCATGACGATATTCATACTCAATTCTGTAATCCTCTTTGTCACACGTCCGCTCAGCTCCGCTCAGCCATTTGGCCATTGATACCACCTCTCTACAGATTGTATTGCTTGAGTCTAGTCAGAGCCTTTATAAAACCCTTCCCATTCTCGAGGTGTCCACACCATATCTCTGGAACCCATGTCCCACGGTAATCCACAAAAAGGCGTGTAATCCTGGCAAAATCAATGTCTCCCTCTCCTATCTGGACCCCTTCACCGTCTAGGCCATAGGCGTCTGCGAAATGAATGTGACGCGTGAACGGCTTGACCATACGGATGAATTCTGAGAGGTCTTTTTCCTTCGCATTGCAATACAGAGCTGCATGAGAGAGATCGAAGCATATATTCATGCCGGTCTCCTCACAGAAAGAGCAGATCTCTGTCGCGTCCATGAAGTAGTTTCCTTTCCACTGGCCGCCGAAGTACCAGGGATAGGGAGGCAAGTTTTCCAACAGAATCTCTACCCCACTGCCATCAATCTGCTCAACGGATCGCATCAACACCTCGCCCAAGGCCTCCTTATTCAATTTCGTGTTTAAACTCATAGCGCCCGGATGTACGATAACCTTGGCTTTGCCCTTGAAGTGAGGGGTCATGATTCTCGCCAGGTCAACGGACCTTTGCACTACCCCAATGGACTTGTTCCTAATCTTTTCATTCCCACTACAAAGGTCTACAAGTTGATCGCCCATGTACTCCGGCGCATGGACAATCAATTCTTTTGAAAGGGTACCATTAGGCTCAAAACGAACTTCAAAATCCTTTTCTGTCAGGTGAAACTCAATCACTTTCGGCCCATATTTGACCATCTCCTCTACATCGCTGAAACGGGCTATGATGCCCCAACGGCTTTTGAAGGAATTACAGAAATCCACGCTACGGTTACCGGTTATATCTTGTTCTAGGAAAAAATCACCCTTTTGCAGATCCCTGTGAATTACGGTGCCTATGAGGTCATCCATTCTGCTTGGTGCAAGGCCTTTTCCCGGACCTTTGACCCTAATCATTTCCCTGGAGATGCAAGTTCCTGCCTCAATGGGCACCGCGGCCAATAGGCTCTTGCCGAATAGTTCGCGATTCAGTATTTCCCCGCGAAGCAAAAAGCGTTTATCTTTTCCCATAGCCTGATCTGCTACGCGAATGTCTCGCACCAAACGTTTCAACTCATAAGGCTCAAGGCTAATCTTATGGTCTGGGCCGCGCATTTTTTTGTCCAAAGTGATATGCTTTTCTATGACGCAGGCGCCCATAGACGCTGCCACCAATGGAATGATGATGCCCACATCGTGGCCTGAGTAGCCTACCGGGCAGCCGAATTGACTTAGGCGGCCGATCATTCTCAGATTGACTTCCCTGGGCCATACCGGGTAAACGCTCCGACAGTGAAGGAGAGCAAACGACACCTTTTTGCCCTCAAGAAGGGCTACCGCCTTTTGGATCTCTTGCCAGTGGGACATGCCGGTAGAAACCAGCATTGGTTTTCCCTTATTTGCCACATATTCCAGCAGCTGTAGATTCGTGAGATCAGCAGAAGCAATCTTAAATGCGTTGACTTCCAGCTCCATCAAGAAATCAACGCTGGGCAAATCAAACGGTGTGCAGAGGAACTCCAGTCCTTTCCGTTCACAGTGATCTTTGATATCAAAAAAGTCCTCTTCTCCAAGTTCCACTTCCTGAAGTATGGGAATCATGTACTGGAAATTCTGTTCGTACTTCAGAGTATTATTCAAAACATCCTCTCGATAAAGACTGGGCAGATGCCGTTTCTGGAATTTTACTGCACCTACCTTTGCATCGGCAGCGACATCAATGAGTTCCTTGGCCAGATTTACGTCACCATTATGATTTATGCCAATCTCGGCAATGATATAAGTGGGATGATCAGAACCGATCACATGATCGCCGATTTGGATCGTTTTCATTTGACTCCCACGTGCCTCACCCATGATCGTGGCTTTTCCCTATCTTTCAACAATAACACCGAGTACTAGAACGAATAGAGCACACTTTCCTGTAACTGCTCCAATCCACTGTCCTCGCTTTGCTTGCCTAGTCTTGCTCGCCAGTATTGGAGCAAATCAAAGAGGCTCTGTTTAAATGAAATTTCAGACCGCCAGCCTGTTTCTTTCATGAATCTCGAGCTGTCACTGACCATCACAGGAACGTCTGCTGGACGTATCCTTGCTGGGTCCTCTTTTACCTCGATAATCAGTCTGCTCATACTGAGGAGGAAATCCAAGACTTGCTTGACACTGTACGCTATACCAGACCCGATATTGTAAACGCTTCCGGGTTTGCAGTGCTCAAGGGCAATTGCATATGCCTTGACAACATCGCGTATGTCGCTGAAGTCCCGCTTTGCCTCAAGGTTACCGACCCGAATTACTGGGTCTCTATTTTCCATCTCAATTTCCACGATCTGCCTGGCGAAACTTGAGGTCACAAAAACATCCCCGCGCCTCGGTCCGGTGTGGTTAAATGCTCTCGTCCTGACCACGTGAAGGCCATAGCTTTTGTAGTATTGATAGGCCAGGGCGTCCTGGGTAACCTTGCTGACGCCATACGGACTCAGAGGCCTAAGCTGGTTGGTCTCCTTCACAGGCAGTTCATGTTCATAGACCAGACCGTACTCCTCCGAACTACCTGCAACATGAATACGTGTCTCCAAGAGGTCCAGCTGTCTGACGGCCTCGAAAATATTCAATTGTGCAGTGATGTTGTTGACCAGGGTTTCACGGGGGCAGTTCCAACTGGCCGCCACATTGCTCTGTGATGCAAGGTGATAAATTCGGTCAGGTCGAATTTCCCTCAACAAACGGGCCACCCCGTACGGATCTCTAAGCTCACATTCGTGCAAGAAAAGGTCTTTTTCAAAGGGGGCAATGTTTTCCCTGATGCTTCGCCACCTTATAGTTCCGTGGACTTCGTAATTGCTTTGACCCAGCAAATATTCGGCCAGGTGACTTCCTGCCATTCCTGTAATTCCGGTGATTAGAACTTTCATCCCACCCCCCGTAGGTCTGATAATTTTATGACCCTGACTTCCTCTCCCACTATTTGCCGCACGTAGTCGTGAATTTCCTCCTGCCTGGCAAACGAAGTGATCACAACCGCGTCTGCGGCAATTCGGTTCAGCTCCCCAGGTTTCTGAACCGTAAGCCCATTAAAGGTCCCGCCCTGCTTGGCGGAATCACTGTCTACAACGGCTGTGACGGTCACCGGGATTTCCTTCATTGCTGCAAGCACGACTTCTGCGGTTTCTGCAGCCCCAAATAGGGCAACAGTGTGGATGCCATCCCCATGCATGGTCTTTAGCTTCCTGCCAAGCTCACGCTTGGCACCCCCATAAAGCTGTATGATTTCGCTGGAATACGAAAGTAGTGAAGACATCAAGACATCAAGGCCGCAAGACGTCAGACGATATCTGTGAGTTCGATTGGTTTTGCCGGTAACTATGATGAGCCCTTTTTCCTTAAGCTCTTTGATATAGTTATTCACCATCGAACTGCTAAGATGAGTAATCCGTGCAATTGTGTGTTGACTTATTCGGGAAAAATCGTGGATGGCTAGAAGCACGGATAGTCGTCGAAATTTCTTGCTCGGTGTCAGAAACTTTGAGTTGAATGGCTGTATCATCTTTCACCAAATGACAAAACGTCCGTCCACTGACTGGATGGTCAAGCAACGGTTGTGCCAAAATGAAATGTCTAATTATTCTGAGAGATTACTAGTGAGAAAGGTAGGGTCTAAAAAGGAATCAGTGGGAAAAAATGTCAAGATCTTGACATTTTTTCCCGATTGTATCCTACAAGCCATCCTAACGCTTTTTGTTAAAAAGGGCGTTTAGGGCTGGAAACTTGGAAGAAATGTACCATTTGTGAGAAACGGCAGACTTGGTCAGTGGTGGTTCTTTGGCCTCAAAGAGTGATGTGCATGCTTCAAGTCCTCTGGATCATGATATATTTTCACTTTTTTTCTTGATTTTTTCTAAAGTTTCCTTAATATGTTCCGATAAGGGCATTAGGGAGAACTGCTCATGCATATCAACACTTATCAGGTTCATAATGTCTTAAGAGCCTATGGCAAACAGCTCAGCCTAAGCAAGCGGGGGGTACGGAACAAGAATGTAATTCCCCCCAATAGGTCCGATAGTATTACGATTTCTGCTGAGGCAAGGCGAAAGGCCGTCATTGAAAAAGTGACAACGGATATTGTTGAACGCATTGTACGTTATGGCCCCAGGGACGTTACGGAACAGGAAGCGTTCAGCGAACTGGAATACGAATATGGCAAGGATCTAGTAGTAGAAGATGACGGCACCGAATTTGTCTTCAAGGTCATCGACAAAGAAAAAGGGGAAGAGACTAGAAAGCTTTCTATTGAGCACTCCAAGGTCCTCAAAGGTCGTCTTGAGGAAATTACTAAGAGTAAGGTTAATGCCAATATGCTTTGATATTAGGGAGGTAGTATTTCATGAAAGTTACGAGTAGCGACGAAATTGCCAAGTATATTAATGAAACTCCGGTTACCCGGACTAAGGGACCTGCTCAGGAGGGCTCCAAGTCGGCCGATGTTGCCCAAAAATCTGAAGAGGATACGATTGTCAACCTTTCTCAGAGATCAAAAGAGGTTCAGAAGGCTGAGAAAGCAATAGAATCTGAGCCGGATATTCGTTCGGAAAAAGTTCAGGCCATCAAGAACGAGATTAAAGATGGAACTTACAAGATAGATTATGAAAAGACGGCGGAAAAAATGCTGAAAGCCTTTTTTGAGGAAATGAGCTAAGGTCGGCAATCCTTCACATCACCTAACTAATCCAGCCCCTCTCGGATACAGTCGGCTATTTTTGTTACCAGATCTGGAAAAATGACTTACCAGTATTCCATAGAATCTGCTTCTCGGTAGTCAAACCTTGCATAGTCACACTGGTTAAACCAGTGGCTTACCTATCGAGTTACTACTGAGAGCACAATATTTTGTTTGCAAATAGTGTACTATGTGAGAAGCAGACTATTTGTTGCTCTCAGTAGTATATGTTGATCAGTCTGCACTCCCCCCGCAGCACACTGCACTAATGCACAATTCCAGTTCCCGACCTTCCCAATTGAAAACCGTATCTGCACTGGTGTCTAGACTCCAGACTCAGACGAAAGTTCTAGTGAAGCCTCCCCGCCCTTCCGAGGAGGGCTTGCTAGGATCACGCCGGTCATCAAGCAAGGATAGGTCCATTTCTTGCAGAGAAATTATGTCATGAGACATTTATTGCTAAACCTCACATCAAAGGGCGAGACGAGGTTATACAAAGGTGCCATCATGGGGAATTGGAAGCAGCCTTTTCCGGAGGTGCGGAACAGACCTTAAAAGCATCCAAATAGGCTAAGCGGACGCAGCAGATCGTGCCCTATGTCGGAAACCATCTCCTCAGTAACTTCCAATAAGACGTGGGCAATGACCAAGGAGGTCAAGATGGTACACGAAGAATATAGTGATGCAGACTTCAACATGCGGGCAATATTCTATCAACAAACTGCAAAAGATTCCAGACAGCGCAAATTGAGAAAGCCAATAATTGAGCCTGTACCTGAGAAACCTCGCCAAAAGGGCAAATCACACAAGATGCGATTAGACAGACTAAGGATAACGTAGTAAGATCTCCGCTTAACCTCTTTTCTCTCTTTAATAACAGTCAGCCTGATAAGGTCCCGGCATAAAAGAGAAAATATCCCCCAAAGTTTTTTTTACATGGATAGAAAAATCAGAGCCATGTCAACAAAAAATCTTCATATCCTTTACCCGGTGGAGCCCTTTTCCCAGGACGGGACTCAGCTATACGAAATTCTCACATCGGATTGATTTCTTTACAAAGGACTGCTAAAGAGTAATTTATCTTTCCACGACAAATCGACTTCTGACCGTGGTAGGGAGCTTCTCGTTGCATGAAAGGAAACATCTCATGAACTTGGCGAAACAGCTCGCAACTGTTGTGAGTGCGGCAATGCTCTTGTCTTTCTTGACAGCGGATTCGCTCCTATTTGCCTTTGCAGATGATGAATATGCCCGTGACACGCTTCGCGGCCTTCAAGGGGTGTATGTGGCACTCAAAGGGTTAAGCGCTGAAATCGAGGAAAATGGACTCACCACAGCCATGTTAAAGTCAGACACTGAGTCCAGACTTCGTATGGCTGGAATTAAGGTGTTGTCGAAGGAAGATTGGATCAAAACCAAAGGGGGGCCCTTATGCTATGTAGAGGTGACTGTTGTCAAAGACGTCGTCTTGACTGATGCCCTTGACTTCAACCTATATGCATTTGAAGTCAGCGTTGAATTGAATCAAGACGTGATCCTTGTCCGCGATACCACCCTAACAGTGCTGTCACCTACCTGGTCAACCTCTTATTTGGGCATTACAAACAGCTTGCCGCGCATCCGGGACAAGGTGAAGAAGATGGTCGAGAGATTCATAAACGCATATCTGGCTCTTAACCCGAAATAGATATGGGAGAGAATCAACACATTTTGACAATGGAGGGCATCCTTACCTGAACACCCAAATAAGGAGGAGAAGTGACTGATATGAAAATGTGGCAGCTCGTTGGAACCTGCCTGCTTGTGGGCATAGCAACTGCATATTTAGCCAAGATCAACGACAGATCCCCTTGGCTGTGGGGCGCTTTGGGGTTTTTTGTACTAGGCCTGATTGTTCACACAATGGTTGGGGTAGTGGTTTTCTTCTTCTTTGCGTGACGCCCCTTGTCCCGCTTGCGTGGTTGGTTTCAATTTTCAGATTTACATTCCCCACAATGGTTACTGAAGCCCTCAGACTGTGACCCTGGTTTTGGTGAATCCGCTCTCTTCCTTGACCTGGGTTATTCTTTCTGCCTGGCCATAAAGCTCAGTGAGCATGCCTGGGTCCCATTCTCGCACAACTGTCTTATCAAGAATAATCAGAGGAATCGGAGATAATGTGGAGGACATACTGGGCCACTTAAGATATCTGTTCTTTTATCTCATATGTGGGATAATAGTATTTTTAACACATGGTCTTCTGAACCTTATTTTACAGCTTCCATCTATAGGAGCAAGCGGCGCAATAGCGGGAGTTCTTGGTGCATACATGTTTCTTTTCCCAAGGGCGCAAGTCACCCACCTCCGGCAAAGCCGGAGGCTTGAAAATGTGAACCGCTCGAAGCGGTTGAAGACATGCGCCACCTAAAGGTGGCAACTATTTGAACAGATTCAGTTGATCGACCCGTCGATCTTCTGCTTCCTGTTTCTTTATATATTCCCGTGCGGCTCTTTCATCTCTGCCGACCGTGGACACAAAATACCCTCTGGCCCAAAAACTCTGGCCTGTGAAGTTCCTCTTGTATCCTGAAAAGTTCCTTGCAATATGAATGGCACTCTTGCCCTTGACAAAACCGACTACTTGGGCCATTGAATATTTTGGTGGAATTGAAACCAGCATATGAACATGGTCTGCCATGAGGTGACCTTCCACAACCCGGCTCTCTTTCTGCATAGACAAATCTCTGAAGACCTCCCCAAGATGTTCTCGGAGTTGTCCGTATATCAACTTCTTCCGATACTTCGGAATCCAGATGAGGTGGTACTTGCAATCCCACGTCGTATGGCTTAACCTTTCCCTGTTATACATCGAGAGTCTCCTTTCATGTGAGCTTCGAGCGGTTCACACAAAGGAGGCTCTCGTACACTCCCGGAAATGTCAAACTCTGGGAGTCCCCCGGCAGAGCCGGGGGTTTACCCGTGATTATTAGAACACTTATGATACTGTTCGTCTTCATCCGAGTGGTAAGCGTTCCCACAATAATCCTTCTTGGCTACTGGATATTTATCCAGGTGCTGAGCGGGATCACTGAATTCGGGTCACAAACACAAGGTGGAATAGCTTGGTTTGCCCATGTGGGCGGATTCGTTGCCGGGCTTGCCCTTATTATCATGATGAGAAAACGTGTGAGGAGGCCTTAACTAAGGAAATCATAGTGCTGTCTGAACTGGATGTGTTTTGGACGGAAAGCTTGGGCTGCTACGCCTTACACCTCCTTTCGTTGTTATTACAGTTAGTTATGTTGCTTCCCTTATCTGAAAAGTACTTCCAGTTGGTACAATGTTAAGGTTTTGCTAAGCTTCAAACTGTCAATCGTTTGCGTAACTCCTCAATATATCTTGACAATCTCTCGGCAATCATTTATGTATTTTAAATATAAGTTATTCTCAGGAGGGCTACTATGAACAAGGCAGATCTCATCGAATCCCTGCGAAAGGAAAGCGGCCTGACAAAAACAAAAGCCACGCAAATCGTTAACCTGATGTTTGACAAGATAACAGACGCGCTTGCAAATGGTGACCGGGTCGAGATCAGGGGCTTCTGCAGTATCTTTGTTAAAGAGTACAAAGGGTATATCGGCAGGAACCCTAAGAACCGGCAATCTGTTGAGGTGCCACCAAAGAAGCTGCCTTTCTTCAAATACGGGAAAGAACTGAAAGAAAGAGTCGATTATAAATAGGCAAAGACCTAGAGAGGAGGAAAGCGGTAATGGCAAAGCTAAAGAAGGATCTCCAAGCAGTAGGCAGGGGACTTAAAGCGCTGACAAGGAAGACGGAAAGGCTGATGAAGGCGGTTGACAAACTTGAAAAGGCTCAGGCTGCTGCTAAGAGACCAAAAACTAAAACCAGAGCCAAGGCCAAAACTACAAGGAAGGCTCCTGCGAAGAAGAAAGCGACAAAGCTCACTGCCACTGATCAGATACTCAAGATTATTAAGATGTCTAAGAAAGGCGTTGATGTCCCGACATTGATGAATAAGACCGGGTTTGGTGACAAGAAAGTCAGAAATATTGTCTCCAAAGCGTTCAGTCTTAAGAAGATAAAGAGGGCTGGGAGGGGCGTTTATGTGGAAACGTAGTTACTAACCTGTCTGTTCGCGAATACTCCAAAACCAGACTATTCCGGGGAACTCTCCGCAGCATTTTCAGGCTCCTCTTCAGATTCCTCTTCGGCCGCCTCTTCAGGCTGTTGGCCCTGTTGCTCAAGACGTTCTATGCGCTCTAGCAATCCTGCAAGCGCCCCAGCTGTACCACCAAAGACTTTACGCACACTCGGGTGAACATGTTGCTTCTGGACCTGGGCCATACTGCTTACAAACTCGATTCTCTTTTTCTCAGACATGCCTTTCAACCTTTCACAGGTATTTAGAGTCATCCGCGAACAACATATTGAAAAAGCTTTAGCAAGATAAAAAGTGAGGCTGACGAGGAGCACGCTGGTCATGAACATGCTTGTAGTAGAGCCTCAGCAATTTTAAGATCTTCAGGCGTGGTAATCTTAATGTTGTAAGACTTACCGGGGATGACCTTCACCACCTCTCCGCACTTCTCAAGCAACTCCGCATCGTCGGTTCCTATGTAATTCTCCCTTCGCGCGGCCACATGGGCGCCAAGGATAAGATTGTAAAAAAAGGTCTGAGGGGTCTGGGCCATACGGATGATGTCGCGCTTCATGGTCACAACTACGCGGTCTTCTTCATCAACGGTCTTGATGGTATCGGTGACCTGTATGGCCAGGATACAGGCTCCATATCTTTCCGCAACCATCACAGATTCGAGGATTTGTTCACTTCTAACCAAGGGACGAACGCCATCGTGGATTGCAACCAGGTCAAATTTGCCATCAGTGGCCTTGAGGCCATTATAGACCGATTCCTGCCTTTCGGTACCCCCAGAAACCAGATGAACCGGTTTGTGTGGTCCCAGCAGATCGATTATCTCCTCTTGGCATAAATCACGATCCTCATCAGCAATCACGAGAAATATCTCTTCTATGGCATCACATTTTTCAAAGGCAGACAGGCTGTGAGCCAACACGGGGAGCTTTCCTAGCATCATGTACTGTTTTTTCTGCGTCGTTCCCATGCGGATACTCTCGCCCGCGGCTACAATGATAGCGGCAACTCTATTCGCTCTCTTCATAACGATCCAAAGGTAGACTGAAAGCTGTAATGGTATATTGCTCGACGGATTTATAAGAAGTCTTTCCCAAAGGGGATTGAACCAATCACACTTTCTACGTCTTCATTATTACTTTAAATAGGAAAGTTCCTTTGGAAGTGGTATCCCTTTGCCCATAGAATCCTCGCCGTAATTTACACCGGCCAGAATCTGGATATCGCTGAGGGCTCTCTTGTCTCCCTGAAAAACGACCTCTTGGACGCCTTCTTTCTGAATCTTTCCCCCCGCCCATTGCAGATCAAGCACACTGCTGGCATCAAACCGGTCATAGCCTACACATAGTTCGACTTGCCCGCCGTAATGCTCGACAATCTTGGCTACCAGTAAGCTAGGCCGACTGTGAAAACCCATCTTTTGGGGAATACCCACCACAATGGTTCCTCGCTCCATGTTTTCATTCAACAGTTCTTGGGCTAGGTCGCGACCATCTACGACGAAGTGGCAAACGTAACGGAGCCCGTAATTGACAATACGGTCAAGGATCTCCTCTGGTTTCACAGCCTTGGTCAACTCATCGCGGACCTTGATACATATGGTCTTGTACCCCACTTCGAACAAGTGACGTTCATAGTAATGAAGGAGTCGGCGAGTAAGCTCCAAAAGGTGCAATACAACTGAGATATAGCCTCGCAGGCTTTTCAGCTTCACATTCCGCAATCGGAGACCACTTCTGTTGACATAAGTATCAAACGAAGATTGTAGGCTGTGTACGGCCATTTCAAATCGCCGCGCTTCCTCTTCGTTGAACCTGCTGGGAACAATAGCCATGATTTCATCCACACTGTGGGCTTGGTAAAAACCATGCATTTCAAATTCCTTCGATACTCTAAGCAACTCAGTGGTAATCTTGACAATATTTTTTTGCTCTTCTTTTAAGTTTTCATCGTCAATATCGGACTCAAAGCGACTATTGGTAGGTATCCCAGGGAAATCATCCCAGACAAAACGCTTCGATGGGAACGCTATGTTCAGGCGTCTAGCCTCTTCCAATACCCTGTAACATATGGCACGCAAGGAGTTTATGAGGAACTTGTGGGTCGTATACCCTTCTTCCTCAAAGGCATGGGTATCTTTGAGATTATAGAAAGGTAACCGGATCCATATGTGTTTTTGCGAGTAACTTGTTTCTGACAAGTTCCTCACACTGGAAACCAATTCTCGATAGTAATACCACTTTGAGCTGTTTTTGGCCCCGTGAAAATCTAAAAAGTCTTCCAAGAGTTTAGAGCTAGCAACCATCTGAGCGTACAGTCTCTTGGTGAAGGTCTCACGAACGGGCTCAGTCTTGAAAAGATAGGCGCAAAGCTTGAGAAAATCTCGGGAAAAGAGGTGAAGCTTTTCAGCAAAATCGCTCTCGTGTTCAATGGCTGCCACTTGACGCATGATACTATCTCTCCATAGTAGCTATGTCAGAGCAGGCCATAAGCCGAGTTCTGTATTCCGTTTGGGTCACCCTTCACGAAACAACGATCATTCATCTTAGGATATTGGTTACCCAATGTCTCTCGCGACCAACCCAGAAGCTCGGACGGGCAGCCCTCAAACGCTTCCCTATTCGATCTTGCTCCAAGTGGGGTTTGCCAAGCTTCCCCAGTCACCCAGGGAACTGGTGCGCTCTTGCCGCACCTTTTCACCCTTACCCTGAGAGACAGCGGCAAGGCCAATCTCACAAGGCGGTATGTTTTCTGTGGCACTTTCCTTCGCGTCACCGCGACTCCGTGTTACGGAGCACCATGCCCTGTGGAGCTCGGACTTTCCTCCCGTATCATCGATCAAGTCGTAGATACGAGCGATCGTTCGGCCTACTCTGACATATTCTCTCATATTGCACTACGGTTTTTCCAGTAAATAATGCGTTCGCAGTTAGGGCAAAACTTCAGCGAATCTCTCCTTTGGAGCTCATTATACATCTGAGGAGGAATACTCACATGGCAGCCCGAACAGGTCGCATTTTCTACAAGCACTACTACCAGGTCATGGTTCTTTGCTCTAAGCTGTTCATACCTTGCAAGTATCTCAGGGTCTATAGTCTTGGCCATCTTCATTCTCTTTTTCTCGTCCTCAGAAAACTGTTCCTGAGCTTCGCCCATCTCTGCCTCAATAGTCTTGGTCTCCTTATCAAATCTATCCTTCATTGCTGAAAGGCCTTTTTCTTTGTCTTGAAGTATTTCTTTTAGCCCCTCTATTTCTTCCATACAAGCCAATATCTTATCCTCTTTTTCCCTACTTGTCTTCTCAGTCTCTTCAATTTCCTTTAGCACAGCCTGATATTCCTTATTGTTCTTGATGGTCAGAAGCCGGGCCTTGCTTTTCCTGATGCGTTCAACAGTATCTTCTACTTCAGCTTCATACTGTCGTTGCAACTCTTGACTTTCTCGGATCCTCCTTCTGTAACCTTCAAGATCTTGCTCGAGTCCTTCCAGTCTATGTTCGTTTTCTTTGATTCGTTCAGGCCCCTCTTCTATTTGCATTCTCAGCTGACTCAAGCTTTGATCTTTTTCTTGAATCTTGACCAACAAGTCGATTTGTTCCTTCACCGCGACCTCCATCGGTACTTTTTCCAGTCAAACATACTGATAGCAATCCTTCTCCTCTCTGTAGGGTTCTATCTGAACTGAATACCCTCTGACCGACAGGGCTTCCTTCAAACGAGGCACAAGCCCTTCGACCACTACATGCTCAGAACCAAAATGCCCGATGTCAATAAGTGCCCGGCCAGAGTCCTCAATACTTCGCCCATCGTGATAGCCGAGATCACCACTCACATAAACATGTGCGTCAGAGGCGAAAAAATCCGGTAATAGGCTTTTGCCGCTGCCACTGCACAGCGCCACGCGCTTAATCATTTGCTCAAGATTACCCACAACTTTGACTACCTGCAATCCCAAAATTTTTTTTATCCTATGTACGAAATCCCCCAGAGAGATCTCTTCGCCAAGCTCGCCAACGCGCCCTAATCCATCTTTGCAACTGCTGCCCGTCACATCGTACAGGTCATAAGCGACCTCCTCATAGGGATGCACACTATGCAAAGCCTTCATAACATGCGGAAGATTTTCTTTTGCCACCAATGTTTCTATCCGATACTCATGCGCGTGAGTGACTTTTCCCGTCTCTCCTATGAATGGCTTGGCCGTCACCCCAGCCCTGAACGTCCCTGTCCCCTCTGTTCGAAACGACATATGAGTATATTTTTCGCCCTGACCGGCCCCTGATTCGAACAGAGTGTCAACTATCTTGTTCTCGTGGCCCTGGGGGACGAACACAACGAGCTTATACTGGCGGGGCTCCTTGGCCCTAAGTAGCCTTGTGTCCTCAACGCCAAGCCTTTCTGCCAATATATCGTTCACCCCACCTCTAGCACTATCCAAATTGGTGTGGGCGCAAAAAATTCCAAGCCTCTTTTGTACGGCTGCCGTTATGATTCTTCCAACAGGAGATTCCGGGTCCAAGGCAGAAATTGGCTGGTATATCAACGGATGATGCGTTATCAAGAAATCGACGCCGCGAACAGATGCCTTGTCAACTAGCTTATTGGTTACATCCAAAGCAACCCATATCTTATGCACAGGCCACTGGTCATGTCCTACTTGAAGGCCGGTGTTGTCCCAGGTCTCTGCCAGCGAAGATGGGGCAATGCATTCCATAATCTCCACAATATCTTTAATGGTAACCACTAAGTGTATTGCTCCTAGATTTGAAAAGGTGCGGCCTTAAGACCGCACCTTTTCAAATCGGGACCAACCCAAGCGTTGGCTTTTTTGCTTGATTCTTTCCATACGTCTCACAACGCTTCATGGCCATCTTCTCAGAACGGTACACCACTCAGATTATGGTGGGCCCACCTGGGTTCGAACCAGGGACCTACCGGTTATGAGCCGGTGGCTCTTCCAACTGAGCTATGGGCCCGCATTAGCGACGTTGAACCACGGCTGCGACCACACTGTCTTAATTTGTATGCCTAACAGTCCTGACTGTCAAGCAAATTGAGGCCCCTTACAATTTACTACATATCCAAAAAAGCCTTCAGTTTGCGACTTCTTGTGGGATGACGCAGCTTTCTTAAAGCCTTTGCTTCGATTTGCCTGATTCGCTCGCGGGTCACATGAAAATCCTTCCCAACTTCCTCCAACGTATGGTCCGCTTTCTCCCCAATGCCGAAACGCATTCGCAAAACCTTTTCCTCACGGGGCGTCAACGTTGCCAATGCCTTTCGGGTTTGCTCAGCCAAGTTCAAGCTAATGGCCGCTTCAGAGGGTGACATAAACTTCTTGTCCTCTATAAAATCGCCCAGATGGCTATCTTCTTCCTCACCAATGGGTGTCTCTAAAGAGATTGGTTCCTTGGCAATCTTTAACACCTTACGCACCTTTTCTAACGGAAAATCCATCTTTCTTGCAATTTCCTCTGGCGTAGGCTCTCGGCCCAGCTCCTGGACAAGATACCGTGATGTACGAATCAGCTTATTGATGGTTTCGATCATGTGAACCGGGATTCGAATGGTTCGAGCCTGGTCAGCGATGGCCCTTGTGATGGCTTGTCTGATCCACCAGGTTGCATATGTACTGAACTTGTAGCCTCGTCGATATTCAAACTTGTCAACTGCCTTCATCAAGCCAACATTTCCTTCCTGAATCAGGTCCAAGAACTGAAGGCCGCGATTTGTATATTTCTTTGCGATGCTTACGACCAGCCTCAAGTTTGCGTTAACCATTTTCGCCTTAGCCACCCGAGTATTGTATTGGCCTTGTTCAACTCGGGCCAAGAATCGTTTTAGGCCCTGGCTGTTCATTTTTAGCTGGACTTCACGTTGCCGGATTGCTTCATCTATTTCACTGGCACGTTTCACAAGTTTGGAAAACTCGGCCTTTTTCAGTCCGCTTTGTTTCCAGTATTTCTTAACAAATTTTGTTCTCCCTTTGCAACCATTGCGCAGCTCCGTCAACCCCACCTTTACCTCAGATGCGCACCGAGCAAACTCTTTGTCCTGGCGGTCAAGGTATCTAATATGCACTTCGATCTCATCAACAATAGAATCTATCCATTTCGACTCCAATCTCCAGTCTTTGACCTGCTCAAAAACCTTTCGATTTCTCCGGTTGACACGACGTCTCACTCGGCGACGTTCCTCTCGGTCCATAGGCGGGCCAAAGAGTCGATCTCTATACTCTTCGTTTTCCTGATGAATCTCCTTTACACTATTAATAATATTGCATATCTTGTGTATATGTTCTTCCTCCTCAATGTAAGTGTCAACCTCATCCACATCTCGCAAGACATCCCTAAGGCGAACTTTGCCTTTACGAAGGGCTTCTCCAAGGGCAATAATTCCCCCAACTCCAACCGTGGATTCGACCAGGGTCTTTAACACCTCCTGTTCCCCCGATTCGATCTGTTTGGCAATTTCAACTTCTCCTTCTCGACTCAGCAGAGACACCAAACCCATTTCACGCAGATACATTCTGACAGGATCTGTGACCCGACCAAAAGGGTCCTTCCCAGCAAACAAAGGCGGCGGCAATTTCGGCTTTGTAGTTTTTTTCTCAATATCCTTTTTTAGAACCTTGATTTTCTTTCCATCTATGATCTGAATATCCAGTTCATCAAAAACCATCATCATTTTGTCGATTCGCTCGGGGGAAATCTCACCATCTGGCAAGACATTATTGATTTCCTCGTAAGTTAGGTAGCCTTGTTTTTTTCCTCTGGTGATGAGTAGTTTCAGCTCGTTAACTTCGGACTCTTTCGTCATAAAAACTTCCCTCCAAACAAGTCTTGTGGTTCACCCTTCAACGGCGTTTAGGCGTTCGCGCAGGCGCCTCTGTTTTTCCGCAAGGAGTTCATCCAACAATTGTTTGTTGTCAGACTTCTCAGCCTCTTTAATCCTTTTTAGCAAGAACTTCTCTTGCTTCTTTCTGAGGCCAGCCTGGTACTGGCTCACAATCTTGCGGCAGCTTTCACGATCCCACGACTCATCATCCACAATAAGGGAAGATATTACATTCCTAATTTTGGGATCCTCAGCCCGTGCAATCAATTCGCTGCTTACTGCAGGCTCGTTCACCTTTATCCTGTCCAGAATCATTTCCCCCACCTTCTTCAGCTCCTTGGTCTCAAGAGTCTCAATGAGTTCCCGAGCGTCAAGATTCGAAAAGATATCAGGCCATCGTAGCATTACGGCTATTAGGGTTTCCTCCAGCCTGGAACCACTTCGGGGTTTATCCAGACTGTCCGTTTCCTTGACCCCGCGAGCCGAAGTGCGGATCTGCTCCAAAATCGCAGTCTCATCAATATCAAGACGTTCGCCCAACTCTTTCACATAAACCGACCTGCTTACTCCATCAACCAAGGAACCGAGGGGCCCCTTTAATGCGTCCACAATCTTTACCTTACCTTGCAGAGAAAGGCCGTGCTTTTTTATCGCAGAGGCCATAAGAAACTCAATCATCCCCAAGGCATGTTCCGCCCCCCGGAGAAACTGATTACCACCTGCATCGAGCACATACGAATCGGGGTCCTTTCCTTCAGGCAGACACATGATGCGTGCCTCCACCTTTTCCTCCATGAACAAGGGGAGGCTGCGCTCCGCAGCTTTTGTCCCGGCTTCGTCCGAGTCAAAGACAAGGATGACTTTCTCGGCATATCCTTTCAAAACCCGCACATGATCGCGCGTCAGAGCTGTCCCCAGAGTCGCCACCACGTTCTTGATTCCATGGCAGTTTAGGGCCAACAGATCGAAGTAGCCCTCCACAACAAAGACCGAACCCTTACGACGGCACGCTTTTTTGGCCATATGCAACCCATACAGGGTTCGGCCCTTATGGTAAACGGGAGTCTCAGGTGAATTAAGGTACTTGGGCAGACTGTCATCCAGACTACGTCCACCAAACCCCACTATCTTTTCATGAATATCTACAATGGGAAACATGATCCGATCCCGAAATCGATCGTAATATCCCCCTCCCCTCTTCGGGATTATCAGGCCAGCCTTTTCAACCCTTTCAAGAGGTACTCTGCTTGCTGAAAAATGTCTTACAAGATTACTCCACCCCTCTGGGGCATATCCAAGCCAAAAGCGATCAATGATTTGGGAGCTTATCTGTCGTTTCTCTACATATTCCTTGGCACGCCCACCCAAAGAGCTTTCCAGAAGCATTTTTCTGAAATAATCAGCAGCTTCTTGATTGATCTCAAACAGGAAGTCCCTTTCCTCCAGCCGCCTTTTCTGGCCGGGGGACATGTGCCTGGTCGGGATTTCCATCCCATATTTTTGCGCTACATAACGAACAGCTTCAGGGAAATTAAGGTTGTGATAGAGCATCACAAAGGTAAAGACATTACCGCCCTGTCCGCACCCAAAACAGTGAAATATCTGCTTTTCTTCGCTCACTGTAAAAGAAGGATCTTTTTCGGCGTGAAAAGGGCATAGTCCCAAGTGGTTTTTTCCCCTCTTTTTCAGCGCAACATGCTGTGAGACTACGTCCACCACATTGGCTGTATTTAGAACATCAGCAACCTTATCATCTGGTATAAAGCCTGCCAAGACAGACTAGCCTCCGTGGTTGTGAGCAGTGGAATACTCACGCAATGAGCAAATCACATTTTTTGCGATTTCATGCTGCTTAATCACCTAACTGTTTTCTAACGATTTCATTCACAAGCCTACCGTCGGCAGATCCGGCTAATCTGGCCATAACAGTTTTCATTACCGTGCCCATGTCCTTCATACTCTCAGCACCCAGCTCTCGTATCACAACGGCGACCTCTTGGCTGATGGCCTCAGGAGAAAGCTGCTGAGGCAAGAATGACATCAATATAGCCAGTTCTGCCTCCTCCTTGGTAACAAGATCGTTTCTGCCTCCTTCATGGAATTGACGAATGGCATCGTCATGCTGTTTGACCTGAGTACGAATAAGACGCAATATTTCATCGTCTTCAAGTTTGTGCTGCAATTCAACCTCACGGTTCTTGATTGCAGCTTTCAAAAGTCGAAGCGTGTTGACACGAAGATTGTCTTTTTCCTTCATCGCTTGACGCAATTGGCCAAACAGCTCTTCCTCTAAAGACATTCTTAGGTCCTCATAGGCAGATAAGTCCCCTGTTTGTTTTTGTCAGCAACGGGGATTTTGTAAAAAAATAGAAACAGTACCAGGGTGTTGAAGCACTAGCTCGTTGAGAGGTGACCTTGTCCGCTAAAAGATAGGCCCTCGTCAGGATAAGCTCCAGTTAGAAAGGGTTAACAACTTAGCTTTGGCGCGAGACTCTTATTTTAAACTTTTATTATATGCAGATTAAGAACAAATGTCAAGAAAAAAATCAATATTTTGTCTGGTCCGGTTGCCTACTGGAGTGGGCCGTTCGCTTCGCCCGGATGGGTTACCCCAAAAACCTCATAATTGTCGCTTTCCGACGTTGTGTAAATCTCTCGCGGCGCCAAGCATGTAGATTCCTTTGTCACTTCACCTTTGGGCAACGTCGAGGGCTTCTCTCAAGTCAAGACTCCCTGAATACAGCGCCCTGCCTGTGATCACTCCGCAAACACCGACATCTTCCAAAGGAAGAAGCGCCTTTATATCTTCGATAGTGGACACACCGCCAGAGGCGATAATCTCGACTGAGACGCTTTTAGCCAGCCGACCCGTCTGAATAATGTTCGGCCCGGTCTGCATGCCGTCCTTGTAAATATCCGTAAACACAATCGCGCTTAAACCGCACCCTTCAAATCCCCTTGCTACCTCAATGGCTTCCCGCTCAGTAGTTTCAGTCCAGCCATGTATGGCGATCATACCGTCCCGGGCATCAATACCCACCAATATGCTGCCTGGAAAGGTCCGGCATGCCTCATGTACGAGGCCTGGATTGTGAATAGCCTCTGTCCCCAGAATTATTCTGGATACGCCCAGATCTAGATACATGGCAATGGTTTCCATTGTCCGTATGCCGCCCCCCAACTGTATCGGCATGCGGACTCTATCAACAATGCCTCTGACGGCCTCGATATTCTTTGGCTCTCCTGCAAAAGCGCCGTCCAGATCCACAACATGCAGAAGTTTCGCTCCTTGTGCCTCCCACCTAGCCGCCATGGCAGAAGGGTCGTCAGAGAAGATCGTTTCAGAGTCCTTGCGTCCCTGGAGGAGTCGCACACAACGACCGTCCTTGATGTCTACAGCGGGAATCACAAGCATATCACAGTCCTGTCATGTTAGTGCCCTTGGAGCTTTTTACTTTGCCGTGCAGTGAGGGACAACTACACTACGGCCTTGGAAGGCCGGCCATGATTTCGTGCAAACCGGATATGGCAAGCTCTTCTGCACTGAGCCAGCGCCCTCCCCTACTTAAAAAAGTAGTCAACTTGAACAAGTTTTCGCTAAGGCTGTGCTGTGTTTCATCAAAATGGCCAACCCATAACAACCGGCCATCAGCAACTCTTATGAAATGCATCCCAAAAGCCACGGATGCTGGACTGTCTACTGAAAAAGCGGTTCCGACACGCTGTCGAAAGCGGTAAATCATCCCGCTGATGACGGCATCTGCCAGGAGACTTTTTCCCGTCTCGGCAAGGAGACGCCGTTCTGAGATGCCGACATCCTCTGAAATTATGGGCGATTGCGTACCTTTTGTTGCTTCAGGCGGAATCAACGTGTAAGACGTCTTGCCCTTGAGAAAGGCCATGAGTTGTTTTGTCATGTATGTGTCAATCCCAGCTTCAATGGGTCCGGTTTGAAAAACAGCGCCGCATATGGGACAATGAACCATCGTGCCGATCTCATAACGATGCGTTGCGAGTCTAAATGGAACAACCAGGACCCTGTCGATGTTTAGCGACTGTGATGGGACATGCACCAGGCTAGGCTGCTCAGAGGCGCATCCCGCAAGACAAAGAGACAAGATACATATGAGATTGCTGAACCGACCTCCGAGTCTGGATGGTGCCATGGGACGTTCCCCTCTACAATACGCCTTTTGTGGAACGAACCCCTGCGATCCTTTCATCAAGCGAGGTCGCCTCATCAAGTGCTTGACCAAAGGCCTTGTATATGGACTCAATGACGTGATGGGTGTTCTCGCCATACATAAGATTGATGTGCAAGGTCGTGCCGCTTTTGTTGACGAAGGCCTTGAAGAATTCTTCAACCAGCTCCACATCAAACTGGCCAGTACTTTGGCGTGCAAAGTCAACATGATAAGCCAAAAAGGGCCGGTTTGAAAAGTCAATCACGACGCTGGCCAGGGCCTCGTCCATAGGCACCAGGCCTCTGCCGTAACGTCTTATCCCAATTTTGTCTCCCAATGCCTTGTCAAAAGCCTCGCCAAGGACAATTCCCACGTCTTCCACCGTGTGATGACTGTCGATTTCAATGTCGCCCTTTGCCCTTAATGTGAGATCAAAAAACCCGTGGGCCGTCATCAGCGTAAGCATGTGATCTAGAAAAGGGATGCCCGTAGAAATTTTGCTCTTGCCGTTGCCTTCTACAGTCAATCGAAGTGAGATGTCTGTTTCCGTGGTGGTGCGGGTGACGCTGGCTGAACGCTTATTCGACTTTCTTGGACTCATTTCTTCACATCTCCATTTTTTGTGAGACTAACACTTCGGCCATTTGGATAAGGCTGTTTTGGGATTTCACCAAACTTGATGTCTTTTGAACAATCGAGACTGTATAGGAAAAGGTTTTATATCGCAATGAAAAAGGGCGGGACATGCTCCCACATCATGCCCCGCCCAACGAAGGAAAGGAGGAAAATAATTTCCTCATTTTGTTTCATCGGCACATGGGGGGAAAACCTGAAGCTAAGACCGAATTGCAGAGGCAACGGTCATGGCATAAAGTTAACATGCCTAGGGCGTTAGTTACTACGCTTAAAGTACTACTTTAAGAACAAAGTGCTAATGGATGAGAAGGCATTACGCAGGGTCTCAGTGGCAAATTTAGTAATATTGTAACACTTTAGGTGTATGAAAAACCTCCGGGTACTGATACCTTTTATTTCGTTCCGAGCCTCCCGGGCTGGTCTCTTCTGTGACTTATCTCCGGGGGATGCTTTGCCCCCTCCGCATTCCCCTCGACAAGCTCGGGGCTGCGGTCTCCCCCAGAGATAAGTCGCGAAAAGACGGTGCCCTACCGGCAGTCACTCAGAAAAGGTGTCAGTACCCTTCGTGGCGATTTAGAACATTTTCAAAAGGCTAAACTGTTACGAAATATTGGATATGGTCCGCAGTAGCCACCAGCAACGGCCAAGACAATGGTGATAATGACTATCTGTAATAGCTGGCAATGATCAGCAGCACCACAAAAAGTGCCAAGCCATACACTATGACATTCAGGATGGACATGATAGCGGCCTGTTCTACGGGGCCGATGTAGCAGCGTTGTGTGAAGAACCACGAAACAAGACATATAGCCAGGATTATTGAGGCGACCATGTTAAACTCGGTTCTTCGTTTCATAGTAGAGACCATCGGCACATTTAGAGGAAATCTGAAGCTAGTGAACACGCTATGTCAGCTTAAAACGATTTCTCATGGTACTTTGTGAGTAGGTGACGGGTAGATAGTTGTGCGCCACTGGCATTGAAGCGAACGAAGTGAGTGATTAGAAGTTGTGGGGTGGGCCATCAGTCTAAAGAGGAATCAACTCGTTCTTTGAAAATTCCATACCTATTTAATGAGTGGTGAGATAACAACCAGCCGGAAGTCGGTTGTAAATCGAAGCACCAGGCCATGACGCGTGGGAGGGCGCCCTGCTAAGGCAGGTAGGAAGCCTAACCGGAAAATGGCATGTTCTATATCAAAAGGAAAAGGCAGGATACTTGGGTTGGCCTGTATTAGGGGTCGATTGCAGACATCTGTGTTCCAAGGATTCTGAACTGTAAGGTCTCTGAAGGGTGATATTTTTACTTTTGCCAGAATGTCGATGGATCTATTAAATCTTTATTTGGGTGTCTACTGGTTGAGAAGGGGAAGATTGTAGGATATCTATAATGAAATCAGATGCTAAGAATCGGACAAACTGACCGGCGACCTACGCTGTCACCTGCCTGACCAGAAGCAATGTTGACTCATTGAACATAGCCTAAAGATCTTAATTGATTTCTACTTTCCCCATCCAGTGTAACTGCTGAGTTCTCCAATCCAAGGTCTTTTCGTTTCCGCGATTTCTGTGTTAGCGAAGATTTGACCTCTGTCTCCAACTCCTTAGCCTTAGCACGATTGATATTGTAGATATTGCTCTTTTCTGCCTTATCCTCATCCAATTCATAAAGCTCAGTCACTTTTTGTTCATTAACGCTGTAGGTTGCTTTATAATTATCTTTTATTATCGCTATTTCCGGAGGACCCTTCATAATCGTTGAAAGCTCTTCAGAAAACACCGAGCGGTGAACTAACATTTTTCCATTTGAAGTATGTTGCAGATTCAAGCCATCAGGATTGTAAGGAAGACGGAGATTCAAAATAGAAAGAATTGTAGCAGTTACATCTATTAGTTCAACTCTATAATGTTCAACGGCTGGAAACTTTACCGATTGAGGGAATTTAATGACGAGAGGAATATCTATTTCTTCATTATATAAAGTCCAGCCATGGCCACAACAGCCATGCTCAAAAAAAGCCTCTCCATGATCAGAGGTGATAATTACGATAGTATTATCTAGTAAATCATACCTCCTTAATCGTTCCAAGAATTCACCGATATGGTGATCCGTATATCTGATTTCGCCATCATATTGGTCTATATAGTAATTGAGGTTATTTTTGTCTTTTCCCCTGCCAACAGATAGATGTCTAAGCCGATTCCTTTCTCTGCGGCTCATTTGTCTGAATTCGGTAGACTTAAAGAAAGAATCATACGGAGGAGGCGGAGAGTATGGTCCGTGGACATCCATATAATGCAAATATGCAAAAAACGGCTTCATCCTGTTTTTACTAATCCATTTAAACGCCTTCTCATTTACTTCTGGAGCACGTGGTTTATATTTCTCATTAACTGGACTAAAGACATCAAAGCCCTGGTCGAATTGAAGCCTCCTGCAAATCCAATGATTCGCCACAAATGCTCCTGTCTCATAGCCTTCCTCCTTCAATATTTCGGCTAAGGTGTCGATCTTATGATCCAAAAAATCTGCTTTTACTTCAGCACCTTGTTGTGAATATGAAACACAGCCATGAGTGGAGGGATATAGAGAACTAAATAAGGCTGCAATAGAAGGAGATGTCCAAGAGCATTGGCTTATTGCGTTTTGAAAGACAATAGCATCTTGAGAAAAACGATCCATGTTTGGGGTAGTTTCACGATAATAACCATATACCCCCACATGGTCTTTCCTTAAAGCATCTATTAACAGTATAATGACATTTGGTCGTCTTGGCGCTCTTATCTTGTTAATAGTCACAATGCTTAGGCACAAAATTGTTAGAAACGTCGCTGAAATGAATACTATCCTTTTAACCATATTTGCCTTTGATAATTCGGAATATTATCTCCTATTTCATATGGAGAGATACTAAGATATAGAGACATTGAGATCAATAAGAAAAACGATGTAATAGTACTCACTGCCATGAAAAATTAACCTTGTCAAACAGTATGTGAATTAGGATCAGGCTGCTGGGGGAATAAAACATTTTTCTGCATATGCAGTGCAGCTACATTAACAGCCAAAGTCTTGGATCACCACTCCTACGGTAGGTGGAGAGCTGAATCCGAGAGTAACGAGACTGCCTCTGTCCGTACCTTGTGGGCGAAATTGGGGAATAAAGACTTCAATAGGGAAGCGTTTTATCAATAGTTGCGCATAAGAAAGGCGGTGTAAGCTTCGATCTATCATTGCGCAATTATTGATAAAACGCTTCCCTATAGCCGCCAGTCCACATCGGTATGGACTACTCCAGGCAAGAGCTGCCTTAGAATAGACGATCTATGCCAAGGGCATTCCCTTTTTCCATAAACACCTTCTTAGATGCGCTCACAGGCACGTAGGGAGAGGTTTTTAGGGGCCTAAAACAGGCTCCACAAATGGGCTTAGGAGCACAAAGATTTCACACGGGATGTTGAGTGTGGGGAAAGAAAGAGGATTGCCTATTCTGGTTTCCTTGCTATTAGCCACTCCCAAGTTGAGAGAGCTAAAGCGGCCAAGGCTCCAATGATTCCCCCGTGATTATTATGGAGATGTAAGCGCCATACCCTTCTTATCGATATATGTGGGGGAAATCTAAAACCTGGCACAAGGAGGCGGTAGAACCGGAGCCGGAGTTTGCCTGTCATTCTTCAGCTGAGGAAGAAAGGAGGTTGAAAGCTACCGTAGGCAAGCAACTTATTGTTTATTGGTGGAGATGAGGGGATTTGAACCCCTGACCTGTACGTTGCGAACGTACCGCTCTCCCGGCTGAGCTACATCCCCATATTACGTAAAATACCCGTATGAGCAGAAAAAAGCAAGGGCGTTTTCGTACGCAACACTATCCATAAAATGCCTTGATGGTTTTTACAACAAAGGCCTGCTGCTCTTCGGTCAATTCAGGATAGATGGGGAGCGCGAGGGTCTTGTCAGCGGCGTTTTCTGCCCTTGGAAAATCGCCTTTTTCACCATAATAGTGGTTGAAACAAGGCTGGATGTGCATGGGAACGGGATAGTATATTTCTGTGCCGATGCCGGCTTCTTGCAAATAGTCTTTCAGCTGGTCCCTCTGATCGTCAACACAGATGACAAACTGATTGTATATGTGCCGACCATCCCTTTCCACAGGTAA
>CAZCWQ010000008.1:38798-47001 GCA_964502365.1 uncultured Desulfobacterales bacterium
CAACACAGATGACAAACTGATTGTATATGTGCCGACCATCCCTTTCCACAGGTAACCTGATTGTGCGATCCAATCCTTCACGCCGGAAAAGCTCTCGGTAGCGTCTCGCGTTGGCCTGACGTGCCGTGGTCCACTTGTCAAGATACGGCAACTTGACCAGTATGATGGCGGCTTGAAGGGCATCCAGGCGAAAATTTCCTCCCAAAAGCTTGTGGTAGTATTTTGGACTTGAACCGTGCACCCGCAATATTTTCAGACTCTCGTACAACGACTCTGAACAGGTTGTGACCATGCCTCCGTCACCAAAGGCACCCAAATTCTTGGACGGAAAAAAGGAAAAACAACCCATTGTGCCCATGGAGCCTGCCCTTTGACCTTTGTATTCTGCTCCCATAGCCTGAGCTGCATCCTCAATCAGCACAAGATCATGTTCCATGGCAAGTGTGACAATTGGATCCATGTTGCAGCATTGACCATACAGGTGGACAGGAATAATTGCCTTTGTCCGATCCGTTATCTTATCCTTAATAAAATGTGGGGCTAGATTGTACGTGTCTTCTTCTATGTCGACGAAAACCGGCACTGCCCCCAAACGAGCGATCGATCCTACTGTGGCAAAGAATGTATATGGGGTAGTGATCACCTCATCCCCCGGGCCAATGCCGGCAGCCATGAGGGAAATCAAGAGAGCATCCGTTCCGGACGATACTCCGACCGCATATTCACACTGGCAATACCGTGCAATTTCCCTTTCAAGAGCCTCAACCTTTGGCCCGAGTATGAAATGCTGGCCCTCATAGATCTCAGTGGTTACTGCAAGGACTTCCTCCTTGATAGCTGTATATTGAGGCTTCAGATCTAAGAGCGGGACCTTCATCATGATTTCTCCGTTAGCTGCATGTAGTAAAGGCTTGTTCTTAACAGGAAGGTCAAGAAAAAGGGATGACAGGGACTCTTGCTGTAGGACAAGAGCCACGGCCTTTAAGAGAAGATTTGCCGGAAAAAGCAGCTGCTACCCACAGTTTAGCTTCTCAATCGGGCGAGGTATCTTCCCCAGGCACTCTGCCATCCAGGCTCATATTACTCGAAGGACAGTTCTCTTTGCAAGCTTTTTTGAAGACCCCTTCAACAAGCTTCGGGGAATGCACTCGCACCGCCAGTTCAACTAACTTGAGACAACACCACTGTTATGTTGTCATAACCTCCGGCCGATTTGGCCAACTCGACCAATCTTTCCGCCTTTTGAGACAAGACAATTGTTGAAGAAAGTACCTCCTGAATCAAGGTATCATGGACCATATCAGTAAGGCCGTCTGAACAAAGAAGCAACAGGTCACCCGGAAGAGGTTTTCCTCTCATGAGATCAAGGGCTAAACTCTCTTTGATGCCAACTGCCCTAAGAATAATGTTGCGCATGGGGTGATTTCTGGCTTCGGTCGAATTGATAAGACCTTGATCAATCTGCTCCTGCACAAAAGAATGGTCCTTGCTTAGCTGTTTTAGCTGCCCGTTTCTCAAACGATAGGTTCGGCTGTCTCCCATATGACCAAGAACAAAGCCCTCACGGGAAAAGGCTAACAGTTCCGCTGTACAGCCCATACCCTTGTGATCAGGGTTTTGTTTTACGTGGCTCAAAACCCTTTCGTTAGCCCAAGCAAATGCTCTTTGGACCAACTGGAGAGTCTGTTCTTCAGATCGACTTGTGGCGGTTGAAAAGACTTCCAGTGCCGTGTCTGTAAAGATACGACTCGCTAGTTCGCCGGCTGCTGCACCACCCATGCCGTCTGCCACCAGGCAGATGCCCAGTTCTGCGCTCACAACAAAGGTATCCTCGTTATTTGTGCGTCTTAAGCCAACGTCAGATTTGCCTGTCAGAACTACCTTAGGTGTCTTGTTATCTGATTTTTCAAACATAAGATTTTGGGGTAATACTTTACGTGTCTGGAAAAAGGCCGTTTTGAGAATGACAGTGAACAGGAACGGGCCTTTCTCAAAGACCCAAACTTTTAAACTTGGAATAATATCAAAAAAGCTTAGCGAAAAAGTGCGCCAAGATCAAACTAATTCTTCGAAACTGCAATAAGCGAAAGCCCATTATTTCCTTGACATTAGACGTCAATGGTAAGCTATAATCTGACAAACATGAAAAGTCCACCCGTAATTATTGTCCAACTGGTCCACATACAGGGACCTCTAAAGGGCCAAATCCAGGAGTTTTCTGACCCAGTGATCTCTATTGGCCGCCACCCATCGGGCCATGTGCACTTCCCCAAGGATCTGACAAGTATATCGCGAAAACATGCTGAGATCGTCAGGGAAGGCAACCGCTTCAAGTTGATCGACCACAGTACTAACGGGACATTTGTGAACGGAAAAAGGCTCCAAGAAGCCTATCTTAAAGACGGGGATGTGTTGGCCTTTGCAGAAGGCGGACCAAAGGTCAGCTTTTTAACCAAGATGATGGAGGGCCAGCCGGAAATCGCAAACGCTCGATCGCCAGGTGCGCCGCCCGAGATTCGAAGCGTCTCACCATCCCAAATCCAAGGTGTCGGAACGCCAAGTCCACCCAAACAACCCGCCATGTCGCCGGACAACATATCTCGTCCGCCGGGAGCTGCCCAGGCTGAACCTAGCCATGCTGCACAGATTCCTATTCAAAAGATTCAAGTGCCGCTGGTTATCCAATATGGCCCAACGCTGCGTTCCTTTAACGAACTTCCGGTAACTATCGGGAAAAACCCGAGCTGTGATTTCACCCTGGACCACCCTGCAATCCTTGATCGCCATGCTGAGATCTTCTTTGCCCAGAATCAGTATTGGGTGAAGGATCTCACCGGGCAGCAAATTCTCTCTATTAATGGGCAACCAATCCACCTTCAGGCCCCGCTCACTCCCAATAACAGTCTGGCGTTTAGCCCTCACGGACCGAACTTTCGCTTTTTAGGTGGCGGTCGTCTAGCAGAAATCGAAGAACCACCGCCTGAACAACCCATGAACGCCTCTCGTGAAAGAGTGGCAAAGCCTCCGCAGGAAAGGCCGGCAGGTAGCGAGCCCAAGGGGGCCAAGGCTATCTTCAAGAAGTTTCTGGGACGTTAAGCGAACCACCCGGAAGCATCAGCTGTACTTTCCTGTGGCTTTTGGAGACAGAAATGCAGATTCCCCCCATGCCCTTCAAGATTTTGGCCCTTGCGCCCTTTACACACCAACAAGAAGCTTCCTGGGCTGAAGACCCCATCCGGGTGGACAAAACTAATCTGGACCAAGTTATGGAAGAGTTGGGCCTTTCATTTTATGTCACAATTCCCACAGACCTTTGCCCGGCTGGCGGCCTCGACATTGCCTGCAAAAGACTGAAGGACTTCCACCCTGATGGCCTGTGCCAAAGTAACCCGTTTTTGAAAAACCTCCTGGATGCCAAAACGTTTGTTCAAGAAGCCAATGCAAAAGGCCTGTCTGCACATGAAATCAATATGAAGCTCAAGGAGTGGCCGGGGCTGCCCCCAATCAGGATCAACACTGAGCATCAACAACGCAAGAGAACGTCCGCAGGTTCTGTTGACGACATTTTGAAGATGGTGGCTTTGCCGGAAGAAGGACTGGGTTCCCCCGCTCAAACAGGTACTTTGACAGCGCAGTTCGATACCCTGTTACAACAGGTGTTCGTCCACGTTTTTTCTGACAAGAATCTCAGGCATATTGAAGCTGTCTGGCGCGGAGTGAAGTCTCTGCTGGACCAAGGGAGAATCGATGGACAGATTAGGCTTGAAATCGTCCCGACGTCCCTTGAAACGCTGGATGAAACCTTAAGCAGTTTGACCACAAGGCTTGTACAGGATCTCCCCTCTTTTATCATCATTGATCTGCCCTTTGATAATTCTCCGAGATGCCTTGAGTCTCTTGAACAGATCGCCGGCTTTGGAGAAACCCTTCTTTGCCCAACTGTCTGCTGGATCACCCAGAAATTTTTGCATCTCGACACTTGGGAGGATCTAAGAAAACTTTCCTTTTTGCCCCATTATCTCGAAGAACCCGCCTTTGCCAAATGGCGGAGTCTGACGCAAGCTTCTTCAGCCAGGTGGTTGGCTGTTACCTGCAACCGTTTTTTGGCTCGCTACCCTTACGGACCGGACAATCCGCCTCGCTTGGTTCGCTTTGAGGAATCCCGTCCTCTTTGGACCAGCCCGGTGTGGGCTGTGGGCTGCCTGGTCGGCCAAAGCTTTGCTGGGACTGGCTGGCCAACACAATTTACCAGGTGGCAAGAGATAAGGCTCGAAGATCTACCCGTGAATACAAAAGGCGCGAATAAAGCGCTTACCACCGAGACTTCTTTTGCCGAGGAAAGGATCGATCAGTTCATCAGGGCAGGAATCATGCCCTTGGTTGCCTCCCGCAATCGAGACATCGCCTTCATGCCACTGGAGACAACGGTTGCGAAGGGTTCCTTGGAATACCAAGCTCTTGTCTCCAGAGTCAGCCACTTTATCTTGTGGTGCAAGGACAGTTTCAAGAAAGACCTTGAACCTATGGAACTTCAACAAAGTCTGGAGCGGGCTTTTTCTCTGTTTTGGGAAAAGACCGGACACCCGGTTCCCAAGAATCTGAAGGTTTCAGTAAGCCGGCCTGATGCCGGAGGCCGACCTGTAACTAAGATCCTCATCGAACCATCCCGCGAAATCTTACCCACCGGGAAAAGGGTGGAACTGGAATTTGTTTGGTAGTGCTGATCCATCAGACCTATGAAAAAGGTTACCGTTTACACAGACGGCGCCTGTTCGGGGAACCCCGGCCCGGGAGGCTATGGCGTAATCCTCCAATACGGCAAACACACTAAAGAACTTTCAGGCGGTTTTCGAAATACTACCAATAATCGCATGGAAATGATGGGCGTAATTGCGGGACTTTCGGCCCTCAAAGAACCGTGTGAAGTTACTGTTGTCACTGACTCCCGCTACGTTGCGGATGCAATAGAAAAGGGATGGGTCAGAAGGTGGGAAGCAAAAGGATGGATGCGCAATAAAGAGGAAAAGGCTCTGAACGTGGATCTATGGCGTAGACTTCTTAAGCTCCTTGAAAAACACCGCGTCACTTTTACATGGATCCGGGGCCATAATCATCATCCACACAATGAACGATGCGATCGGCTTGCCGTAGCAGCAGCTGCACAGCCTGACCTGCCAAAGGATATTAGAGGCATTTGACTTGACACGCAGCGTCGCTTTTCCTATCCTTCCCTGCCAAGAGATCGATAGCTATTGGGAGCATTACTGATCTTATGCCCAGACATGCGACGCGTTTGATCCTTTTTATGTCCTTGGTGGTCGCTCACGCCCACGTCTTTGCCGTAACCGAAGACTCCCTGACATTACGATTGCAACCCCTGCCCGCAGTCGAGTTGGAAAATATTATCAGTAGCTGGCTTGCCCATTCCGGTTTTGAGATTACTACGACCCATGCTGAAATGGGCCAAGTTCAATTAAGTGCTGTAAAGGCAGAGGAGAGCTGGCAGATCTCTCTGAGGCCTCACTCAGCGTTGGCGACTCAGGTACAGGCCCGATACACGTTTGACGGGCAAGCTCATGAGGGGCATCTGAAGATATTGTGGGATCACATTGCTGGATACATCTCGGGACACGCCGAAGAGAAGTCAGCGGAAATACAGGAGCCCGATCACTCCATCCCTATAGCTGTTTTATCCCAAGTGCAATCAGTCGTTTGTGTCAAGGCAAAATCGGATCACAACAACACCCAATTTTCTGGTTTCATTGTGGACAATGACGGCCTGATTATTTGTACAGCTCACGGCCTGCAAAACTTGGAAGAAATTATAATCGTACCATATGACGGTCGACAACTCAAGGCGAATTTAGTAAAGATGGACACCCACCATGACTTGGCTATTCTGGATGTTAACACAAAGTTCGACACGTTCATTTCTGTGGCAGACGGCCGAAATCTTTTAGGCATGGGCGAAAGGATATATTCTGTGGGGTGTCCCATTGATCTGAGAGGAACCGTTTATTCTGGGGTCATCAATAGCCCTCCCAGGCGGGTAAACGACCTACCCTTGTGGCAGGTCAACATGTATGTTCATCCAGGAAGCAGCGGGAGCCCCGTATTTGACGTGCAGGGGAATTTGGTTGCCATTGTGAAGGGTAGATATAGGGGAACTAATTCAATCGGTTTTTTGATTCCCTTGGAAACGATCATAGGTTTTGCCATGCAGTAAGTTGTAGTAACATTAGAATCTGGCTGCATGGCTTGTTTGCGCCAGCATAGAGGCCTTTGCAAAACCCCGCCTCGCTTTTTGATATTAAGAAGGCGTACTACTAACTCACATGAATTACGGTCGTTATATGATATTGAAGGAGTTGGGCAGGGGAACCATGGGCGTGGTCTATCAGGCACATGACCCTCAGATCGACCGGTTGGTTGCTCTAAAGGTTTTGCGCCAAGACCGGGTCACCAGTGAGGACCTGGTTCAGAGATTTCTCAAAGAAGCAAAGGCTATAGGGCGACTTTCCCACCCGAACATTGTGACCGTATACGACGTTGGGCAAGATCATGAGACTATTTATATCGCTATGGAATATCTGGAAGGAAAACCGCTGAACGAGGCCTTGCAAGGAAGAAGATTAAACCTGGAGCAAATTGTGGATCTAGGTGTTCAGGTGGCGGAAGCTGTTGACTATGCCCACAACAAGGGCATTATTCACCGAGATATCAAACCAACGAACATTATCTTGACTCCCGATGGACGGGTGAAAATTACTGACTTTGGTATCGCTCGTATCGAAGACCCTTCCGCACCTCAACAAACCCAGGCCGGAGAAATCCTGGGCACGCCAGTCTACATGTCTCCTGAACAGGTAATGGGCCGGCCAGTGGATGGACGTTCTGACCTTTATTCGCTCGGAGTCATCCTTTACGAGCTTAGTGCCGGGCAAAGGCCTTTCGGCGGCAACAACCTTGCCGCTATCTTCAGGGCCATTACTCAGGACACTCCTGCGAGACTTGCGGACATCGATTCCTCTGTGTCTCCAGCCCTATCTGAGCTAATCACCAAAAGTCTGAATAAGATACCCGATGAGCGGTTTCAAACAGGAAAGGCAATGGCCGAGTCTCTTTCGGCTTGTCTTAAGGCAGCACAAGCGACGGCACCGCCACAACAGCCTGCTAAGAAAAGGCCGAAACGCCTTGGCTTGGTCGCAGCCGTCGCCTTCATCTTTGTCAGTGTTATAGGGGGCCTGTCCTACTATCTGATGACCAACGAAGGGCCCGCGCAATCCACTCCTTCGGCCGTCAAACCAGCTTCTGAAGGGGAAACAGTACCTCCTGGCGAAGTGGCCAGACCAGCGTTCCTGAAAGTGGACAGCGTACCCACTGGTGCTCAGGTTTTTTTAGATGGTATATTCAAAGGGAAATCGCCGTTGAAGCTTGAACTTCCCTTGGGGAAATACGAGGTTCGTCTCAGCCTGCCCAATTACTATGAGTGGGAGGCTCAGCTTCAACTGCGTGAAGAGGGGCAGACCCCGCTTCTTGTTAGATTGATCCCTATTGATGACAATAACCCCTAACCCGATCCCACAGTAAACAAATGTTGAACCAATGACTTTAATGGAGGGATGCAAAATGAAACCTATGACAAAATCAATCTTCTCTCTTACCATCGTCCTGACAGTTTTAGTGCTTGGCAGCAATATATGTAGTGCCCAGACTGCCTCCGGCCAGATCGCCCCGACTTTCTCTTTGAAAGATGTTAAGGGGGCAACATATGACTTGTCCCAAATGAAAGAACAACCCATGGTAATCCTATATTTTTTTGATGTGTCATCTAGACCGAGTCTGGAAGGTCTATTGAGTCTCGATGAATTGGCCAAGCAATATCAGAATGTTGATTTGACTGTATGGGGCATCACGCTTTCGTCCGAAGAAATAGTTACGGATTTCCTAAAACAGACCAAGCCAACCTTTCCGGTCTTGCTGGACACATCCGGTGTGAGCGACCTCTATCAGGCGCGGTTAATCACCCCAACGGTGTCCATTGTTGGGCCCGGGCTTATGGTGCTGGACTATTTCCAGGGCGGCGGCAAAACAACTGAAATCATGCTGGTCAGGTTGGCCGAAAGGACATTACAACGTAAGCAGACCATGCTGGCCAAGGCGATCAGCGAAAAGGTCGAGAAAAGGAACCCCAAAAACATAA
>CAZCWQ010000008.1:47101-48544 GCA_964502365.1 uncultured Desulfobacterales bacterium
AGGCTTCATGCTAGCGCGGGAAAGTACAAAAGGGCCAGAGAGCTATATGATCAGGCTATAGATATTGATCCTTATTACATTGAAGCTACATCAAATAAGGGAATAACATACGAGAAAGAGGGAAAATGGAATAATGCATTGGAGGCTTATCGCCAAGCCCTGACACTTGACAAGAATGATGCCTTTGCGGCTGTTTTGGCCAAGAAGGCCGAGGAGACGCTATCCTTACAGAAAGATGTGGCCGAGAATAAACGCATAGACAAGTTGGTCAAGGAATTAGCAGCCCGGTACCGGAGTGAGAAAAAAGCCTGGTCAAAAGAGAAAGACACGTGGACATCTCGGCCAATGATTCTGTCATTCGTTGACTTTCTGGAAAAGGGCGGCTTGGCCGAAAGAGATGGTTTGTCTGTGGTTCTGACAACACAGCTTGCTCATCAACTCAATGCTTCCGGCAGGGTCCAGGTGGTGGAACGTGTCCTCATGGAACGGCTTTTGGAAGAATTGAATATTGGCTCTTCGGACTTGGCAGATCCAGAAACGGCTTTGAACCTGGGCAAGGTGTTGGCTGCGAAGATCATTGGAACAGGTTCCATTTTTTACCTGCCCAATGGGACGCTCTTTAGTCTCAGGCTTGTGGACACCGAGACCTCAGCCATACCCAAGGTTATTACCAGACAATTGAGTTCACAGGAGTCTTTGGAAAAAGAATTTAACCGGTTGAATCGTGAGATACTCAAGACCATAATATTAAAGTACCCCTTGCAGGGATATGTAGTTCATACAAAAGGAGACGAGGTTATGATCAATCTGGGTTCAAAACAGGGGGTGGTTTTGGGCACAAAGTTTGAAGTAATTGAAGAACAGGAGCCCATCAAGTATAAGGGGAAGTTACTCCATAGTGCACCAAAATCAGTCGGACAGATTGAGATCTTAAGGGTTGAGCCGGATTTGAGTCATGCCCGTATTCTGAATCAGGAAAGGCCGTTCAAAACAGATGACAGGGTGAAGGAAAAGATTATAGACCTGGTCGCCATGGGGGCAAGCAATGCCATTAACTAGATATCTTACGGAAATCTTTACTGTCCTTACAATCTTTATTGTCAGTTGTGCAACTCAGCCGATTTCGTATGAAAAAGGTACAACCATAGCTGTGTGGGACTTGGAGGACCTGACCCCTGGAGGGTCTATGCACCCTGACCTGGGGGAACCACTTTCAGCCAAGGTTATTGAGACCCTCAAGGAAATAGGTGACCACACCGTTGTTGAAAGGGAACGCTTGGTCCTTGCCCTTGAAGAACTCAACCTGGGAACGACATCACTGGTAGATGAATCTACCCGATTACGGATCGGCAGACTTGTGCAGGCTCAAATGATGATCTTCGGAGGGTATCAAGTCATTGCAGATCATATGCGCCTCGATTTACGACTGGTGGAAGTGGAAAC
>CAZCWQ010000009.1:0-23759 GCA_964502365.1 uncultured Desulfobacterales bacterium
TCGCATGGGGCCGCAGGCGTTGACTGATGCTGAGCTCGTTGCTATTCTCGTCCGGGTCGGCTATCAGGGCACCAATGCGGTTGAGCTCGGGCGGCAGGTTTTGAAGAAGTTCGGATCTCTGCGTGCAATGGCCGAAGCACCTCTGTCGGCCATGCTGGATATCAAGGGCATAAAAGGGGCCAAGGTTTCCCAATTGTCGGCCGCGATGGAAATTGCCAGACGAGTTTCCCTGCCGGACGCCCGCAAGGCTATTCAAATAAAGGGTACAAGACAAGCGGTAGAATATTTGCGAAACCGCTTACGAGGGTTGGCCGAGGAACATTTCAGAGTCCTTTACCTGAACCGCCGCAATCGTCTTTTGGAGGATGCGCTTCTTGCCGCCGGCTCAGTGGATCAGGCGCGTCCGCCTATCCGTCTTGTCGTGGCCAGGGCCCTTCAGGCAAACGCAAGTGGTCTGATAGCCGCTCATAATCATCCGTCCGGATCTGTGAACCCCAGTGAATCCGACCGCATTTTTACGGAAGATTTGATTTCCGCTTTACGGCCACTGGGATTAAACCTGCTCGATCATGTTATTGTAGGCGCGGAAAAGGCTTTCAGTTTTGCTGCCAGCGGTCTTCTGGACGAGTTGAAGTTAGCTTGTCTTGCCCCCGGCAAGAGCGACCTGTAAATACTTTCGCAAAAGGAACAATAGATGATACCTGAACAACGCCAGGAAATTATGCGCCTTCTGGAACAGGGTGAAGAGCTTTCACCCGAATGGGCCCGGATAATTTTTCCGCCTGAAAAAAGGGAGTACGAACTCGTCTATCACGGCAAGGAGACCGAAGGGGATATCTTAGCCACTACCTTAGCCGTCCCGCTTCAACCGGTCCGGACATTCGGCAAAAGTGCCGAAGACTGGCACAATATGCTCATTTTCGGCGACAACCTCCAGGTGATGAAGACTCTGCTGGACATGAAAAAAGCAGGCGAACTCAGCAACGCCGATGGCACGCCGGGGATACGGCTTATTTATTTTATCGCTTGGCCTCAATTTTGTATGCCTCTATTGAGTTTTTACGGTTCATGAAGATCACCGAGGCCACCATCAGGAGAAGAGACAATGAATAGAGATGAGATAATCCTGTCTTTGCGGCAGTTCAAGGAAATGAATCAGGGCAAATATAGTATTATAAGGATCGGTCTTTTTGGTTCCGCAGCCAGGGACAGCACGAGTGATCAAAGTGATATTGATGTTGTTGTTGAACTGGAAGCACAGGACTTATTTGATATTATAGGTATTAAACTGGATCTGGAACAACAACTGAGTCAGCAGGTTGATGTTGTCAGTTACCGTGAAAAGATGAATGAATTTCTTAAGCGTAGAATAGATAAAGAGGCAGTCTATGTATGATCGAGAACTCGCACTGGAGATATTGAGCCAGATCTACCAGTCAACTCAAACGATTTTGAAAAGGTTTGAGACGGTAAAATCAGCAGAGGATTTTACAAGTTCAGACGCAGGCATAGAAAAACTGGACTCCATCTGCATGCAGTTAATCACAATTGGCGAAGGTCTAAAGAACCTCGACAAGATCACCAGTAATTCCCTTTTGCCCAGGTACCCACAAGTTGAGTGGAAAAAGGCCAAAGCGTTAAGAGATATTATCAGTCATCATTACTTCGACGTTAATGCTGAGGCCATATACAAAGTCGGCAAAGATCATATTGGCAATCTTGCTGAAACCATAAAGAAAATGATTGATGAGATATGATAAGGGCCTGGGCAATGCCTTTCTGATAAACCCTGTTCTCAGCCAGAATTGATTATCCTAAGGTTTCAAAAAGAAGGAGAATTAAGCAGTGAGAGAACCGCTGGGAAGAATAAGCTGTTCAGCTTGGTGCAAAGAAACTTTACGAGAAAGTCAGGACTGAGCTTTGAGCCAGAAGAAGGCTGAGAAGATTTTGAGAGGTGATTTGTTATGAGTACAATCTTGGAGGAAGACCATCGTCCATGGGGCTATTACCAGGTCTATGCGGATGAGCCCGACCACAAGGTGAAGCGGATTGTTGTCTACCCCGGCAAACGCTTGAGTCTCCAAAGACACCAGTGCCGGACGGAACACTGGTATGTCCTCGGTGGAGAGGCGATTGTAACACGGTACGATGAGGAACTGCACTTGAAGCCCGGAGAATCGGTTGACATTCCCCAGGGGGCTGCGCATCGTGTCGGGAATCCCGGCACCGAGGATATGGCTTTTATTGAGGTACAAACTGGTAATTACTTTGGCGAAGATGATATTGAACGGCTTGAGGATGATTTTGGAAGGACATAACGAAGGCTAAGGGGCCGCGCCCAGGACCAGCGTTGTGTGAGAAACAAGAAAAGGGTGTGACTGCCGGGCAGGAGATTCTGACATGATAACGAAAGAGCCGAATCTGGTCATCGTCATCATGGCCGGAGGCGTGGGAACAAGATTCTGGCCGTTTAGCACGGAAGACATTCCGAAACAGTTCCTAAACCTCTTTGGTGAGCGGACCCTGTTACAGATGAGCTTTGACCGTGTTTCGGACCTGGTGCAGCCAGAGCGGATACTTGTGTTAACTAATGCCAGATTTGTCTCAATCGTGAAGGAGCAGCTTCCCGAGATTCCGACCAAAAACGTTATCGGTGAGCCCATGAGGCGTGATACAGCCGCTGCAGTGGGTCTTGCTGCGGCTTTGTGCCGCAAGCGTTTCGGCAACCCTGTCATTGCTACACTTACGGCGGATCACCTGATCGAACCTGTAGCCCTATTCCAGAAGACCCTCCTCTCAGCAGCTCGCAGGGCGGCGGATAACGAAGCCCTTTACACGTTCGGCATTGAACCGACCTACCCGGCCACAGGTTACGGGTACCTCGAACGCGGCGCGCATATTGGCGATGATGAGGGGATAGAGCACTTCCGGCTCCTGCGCTTTAAAGAAAAGCCTGGATTGGAAACCGCTCGAGAGTACCTGGAGTCTGGCAGATTCTACTGGAACTCCGGCATGTTTGTCTGGACTGCGGATGCGATACTAAAACAGATGCATATACATCTTCCGAACCATGCCGAATCTCTTTTACAGGCGGCTGCCTTTGATCAAACCCCACAGTGGGATAGCGCCCTCAAGGCGGCGTTTGAGTTTCTTCCTCGCGTCTCCATTGACTTTGGCGTCATGGAGAAGGCTCAAGAGGTCTGTTGCGCGGCATCCAAGTTTTCATGGGATGATGTCGGAGGCTGGCTTGCGTTAAGAAATCACTTGCCCAAGGACAAAACAGGAAACTGCTGTAAAGGTAAGGCTATAACCTTGGATGCAACCGATAACGTGGTCTTCTGTGAACATCCCGAAGAGACTATTATGCTTATCGGGGTCAAGGATCTGGTGATTGTGCGGGCTGGAGCCGGGCTTCTAGTTGTGCACAAGGATCGGACCGAGGATATCAAAAGACTGGTTGAGAGGCTGGAGAAGCCGGAGTAAGGTCCGGTTGGAAGCTTTTCCCGTTGCTGGCAGTTGACCTTGCCGGTTTAGCCGGGCGCTTTCTCCTTTGCCTCCTCTTCGGCTTTTTCTTTGTACGCTCTCAGAACTTCATCCTTCAGCTTTACCTTGTCCGCTCCAAAGAGCGCGCTTTGGAGCCAGTCAAAGCCAAACTTGAGCAAGGCACCTTCATCAGTCTTGATGTCTTGAAGGATGTCTGGTTCCACATCATATTTATCCAAAAAGCTGCTTTCAAATATGAAGCGTTTGAGCCTGTCCACATTTGAACTCACCATAAAAAACATTCCCCTGCTTTGCTCGCTGAGCTCTGCCTGAAACCCAAAGGATTTTTTTCTCAACATGAGATCCATCCACCCTTTGTTGATCTTGTCGTACGGCTCAACGCCCTGATCTTCGCGCCACTCCCTTACCGTCCATTCCTTGTCTGATTCAAACCCGCGGCAGTGGGCTTCCCGTATCATAAAATAGAAATCCTCTCCGGTGGGCTGTATCTCCTGCTCCCTGAAGGCCGCTGTTCCAAGAGGATAATAGCGGCACGACAGGGGACGGTCTTCATAGATGGAGCATCCCTCGGGTGTAATAAAAGGGCAGCTCTTCTTGTCGTCATCAAGCATTTTCATTGTAACCACCGGCACTTTGGTCCTCGATAACATCTCCGGTTGTGTGTATATGGCCAAAAACTGGTCACAGGTGAGTTCGAGTCTGTTCTTCATCCGGACGATGTCATACGGTGTCAGGATGATATTAAGGGCACTGCAACAATAGGTATAACACTGCTTACCCTTGTGGCAGGAAAATCTGAATCGGCTATCCAGGCTATATTTTCTTGGTTCTATTCCATCTTGTTGTGTTGAAAATTGGTTGGTCATGTTGTATCTTTTCTGAGTGCTCGCCCGATATTCGCCAAATGGCCCAGTCTATTCTCTTGATGCCCGGGCGATATCACTTGCGCCGAGTATTACCATACAAGATATCGGTGTCAATCCCTAATTGGTTTCCGGCTATTGCACGAACAGGTTGACTTTTGAGGACACCGTATTAAATTGTGTGTGATTAGGAAAAGCTTTGGGAGATTAGATTTCAATGCTGACACGAGAAGATGTGTACAACAGAATGGTTAACGAAGAGAGGCCTGTGTGCCCCCATTGCGGTCAAAAGATGCTCATATGGGAGTGCCCGCCATTGACTTTCTCAGATGGCCTGGGTTGGGGGTCTCCCTATCTTTATGTCTGTTTTAATGACGATTGTTCTCTGTATGTTGAAGGCTGGAATAATATCATGGACAACTACGCCAACGTTGCCTCTTATAGATGTATATGCGATCCAATGTCGGAGCCACGAAAAATGGACTGCATGCCAGTATTCAGTTCTCAAGGAGGCAGGGGTGGTATCATCGATGAAGAGGTCAAGGCCAGGGAGGACGCCCGAAAAGCCGCTGAGAAAAAAGGACTTGAAGAACTCAACTCCTATTTGGAAGCCCGGGACACAAGTTCCATTCTCAAGGTTCTCTTAGACGACGACACCGTTCGACCTGTTGCATTCAGGGCCGCTCAACTCATAGGGGAAGTTGGCAACCTGGATGTCATTGAGCATATCCGGAATCATACCTTTGATAATGATCTGGTCAGAAAAAAGGCTGAAGCCAGCATCGAGATGATACACAAGCGCAACTACACCAAGGAATGCCCTTTCTGCGCGGAGATTATCAAGGCGAGGGCCATTGTGTGCAAACACTGCGGCAAGGACCTTTCCGCATCAAAATAAGGTGCGATCCCCTTCATCACGTCTTCAGTTTGCCTTGGACATTTATATTCATCTCATCGTACGAGCGGAAGATGATTCTTTCTCGTTCCACTTTGTCTTCCGGAAAGGGCTGAAGCTCCAGGCGTCCCACCTGTTCAATGGCTTGCTCTTTGGATGGTATGGCACCCATGCCCTGGTCGATGGCTTCGCCCGTGATTGTGTTAAGCAATTCTGCGTTTTTTCCGTCTGTGACTACAGAAAACGGGATTTGGTAGGCATCCAGCAACCTGGCTGCAGCCAGCGTCTCTCTTTGTCTTGATCCCAAAGATCCTGGAACGCATCTCAGGACCATAAACCTCTTCCCTTGAACACGGACGACCAGGTCCACATTAGACCGGATCTCTTCCTCCCCGATGGTGAATACAAGGTCAGCATCTACTTCAATGTCGTCCTTGCTATAACCCTTTGTCTCTACCAGAAAGTGTTCCACCTGCTGTCGATTCTCCTCTGCCCCGATGTTCGGCACCTCCTTTCCTGTGACAAAATCGGTCAGCATGTCGTAACGCTTGGGCTTCTCCAGCATTTGTACCTCCGATTTGAGTTCTAACCTTTGATCTCTTGCTTCAGCAAACAGCAGGCAATCTTATACTTTGGCCTTCCCTTCCTGTCATAACTCAGGTTGCCGGGTTGAATAAGCTTGTTCATCACACAACCCTCTGGAACTGACAGCTGAAACAAGTCACTTTCATTGATGGGCGGACGTGGTGCAAGTTTGCCTTTTTCAAAAGCAAACGAATGGAGAGAAAAGTCCTCACACAGCGGGCACTGATATACCCTGCCATTGGGAAATACAAAGTAGTTTTTGGCAACCAGTGCTGCGCAATCAAAGGGTTCTGACTTGTCCAAAAAGACCTTAGGATACATGACATGGATGCCTCTTCGTGCTGCTCGAGCGGCTATCCTGGGTACGACAGCGGCCCACTGTTTGCGTGTCACTTGGAGGCTGTATGTCACATCCTGTGCTGATCTTCCTCTTATTCCGATGACTTGTATGAAGAATCTCTTGATCCCGAGAGTCTCCAACAAACCCGGCATGTTTTTCAAGTCGTTGATGTTCGATTGGCTCACTGTATAGATCAGGCTGACTTGAAATCCCTTCTTAAGGGCTTCTTGTATGCCGGTAATACACTTTTCGTAGCTACCTTTGCCGCGGATGAGGTCGTTGACTTCCTTGCACGACCCGTCCAGGCCCACGCTGAAATAATCCACCTCTTCAGGAGTTACCTTACGCAAGATTTGGTTAAAAAAGAATCCGTTGGTGTCCACAGTGATAGAGGCATATCCCATCTTCTTGGCGGCTCTGATCAGAAGGGAAAGATCAGGATGCAGTGTAGGCTCGCCACCAATGAAGATGAGATTGGACTCCCTTTCTTCATCAATGAGTTCCCTTAGCCACTTTCGCACGGTTTTCGCAGGGAGCGTTTCTTTGCCCTGCTGCTCAGGATTGATATAGCAATGTCTGCATCTCAGGTTGCAGCGGGTTAATATATGGAAGAATATGTTCCTTGCATGCTTTTGAAAGGCAACAGTCTTATGCACAGTATTCTCCAAAATCGATCTTTTTTCAAAAGGCTAGACTCTTACCAAAACCCTTGTTTTTTGTGAAAGTTCGTGCGTTATTAACATCAAGCGGAGAAACACGCAATGAAATACATAGACATAAGAAGCCAGGATGACTTGCTTGCAAAAAGGCTTCAGGACGGCGAAGTATTCTCATTTCGATGTCATGACGGCCTGGAATGTTTCACCCGGTGCTGCCGGAATTTGAACTTATTCTTATATCCTTATGATGTCCTGCGGCTAAAGAATCGACTTAACTTGTCTTCTGATCAGTTTCTGGACACTCACGTACACATGGTACTGCGGAACTCAAATTTCTTCCCGGACGTATTACTCCAAATGGCAGACAATGATCAGAAAACATGTCCTTTCTTGACTAAGGAAGGATGCAGCGTCTATCCGGATCGGCCTGACACCTGTCGCACTTTTCCTCTGGAACAGGCTGTCTTGTTGCATGGACCAAAAGCAAAGGCCACTGATGTGTATTTTTTCAAACCCCCTGATTTTTGCCTTGGACAACATGAAACACAGGAGTGGACAACCGAAACCTGGGCAGAAGATCAAGGGGCAGTCATCTATCACAAGATGACAGCCATGTGGGCCGAGATAAAGGCCCTTTTTCAGTCTAATCCGTGGGGCCACGAGGGGCCTTATGGCCAAAAGGGTAAGATGGCCTTTATGTCCACTTACAACCTCGATAAGTTCCGCGATTTCCTGTTTCACAGCACGTTTTTCACAAGGTATAGAGTAAAGAGAGAGGTATTGAAAAAAATTGAACTAGACGATGTGGAACTAATGAAATTCGGCTTCAGCTGGGTTAGGCTTTTTGTGTGGGGAATTAGAACTCCGTATTTAAAGCTGAGATAAGCAGGCTGTAAGAGAGCGGACAAGAGACCGACCGGGCACAAAACTACTGGTTCAGAGTATATTCCGTCAGGAAGCTTCCTTTCAGATAATCATTATGAGGGTCGGAAAAGAATTCTTTGAACAGGGCGAGACTCTTACCTCTTAAGACATCCGGGACCACTTCGATCTTCATGCCTTTGTAAAATGGGCTTAGATTCTTAAGCTCAAGCCCGGTTCCGCCTCCAAGGACGTCTTCAAAGGCATACACAATACGCCTTATCCCGTTTATGATGAGCGCCGAATAGCACATGAGGCAAGGTTCCAAAGTCGAAAAAAGAGTAACTTTTTCTCTGTCTATCTTTCCCCCCAAGCCCACCAATCTCCGCAATGCCAACATTTCAGCATGGTCTAACTCATTATGCCTCTCAGCCATGCTGTGACGTCGCCTCCCAGTGACCAGGACCCTGTCCTCGTGTACGATCACACACCCGACAGGAAATTCTCCGACCCTAAGAGCCTTGCGTGCTTCGTTCAGGGCCTTTTCCATAAAGAACTCATAGTCCATCAGCTACCTACTACCCTCCTATAAGTGAACGCAGTTTTGCGACGGTCTCGCCGTAATCAGGACTGCCGAACACGGCCGATCCAGCCACAAATGCGTCTGCTCCTGCTTCCGACACAGACCGAATCGTATCTCGGTTTACGCCCCCGTCAACCTCAATGAGGACGTTCAGATTCTTTGAATCGATCATAGAGTTAAGGTCTCTTATCTTCTGAAGGGACTCTGGGATGAATCTCTGACCGCCAAACCCCGGGTTTACACTCATGACCAGAACAAGGTCCACATCCTTCAAAACCCATTCTATCATTGAAAGGGGCGTGGCCGGATTGAGTGCCACGCCTGGCTTCACACCCAGGTCCTTAATGGCATGAACCGTTCGGTGCAGGTGGTAACAAGCCTCTGGATGAACCGTCAGATAGGTGCACCTTGTATTTGCAAACGCCTCAAGGTAATGGTCAGGATTTTCGATCATGAGGTGCACATCCAAGGGCAGCTGGGTTATCCTCCTGACCGCTTCCACAACCAGCGGACCAATGGTTATGTTAGGCACAAAATGGCCGTCCATAACATCCACATGGATCCAATCGGCCCCTGCCGCCTCCGCAGCCTTGACCTCGTCAGCAAGTCTCGAAAAATCTGCAGACAATATAGATGGCGCTATGAGCTTCATGCTGTTCCTCCTTTATCTCAGATTATTCACATCCCAAGACGAAAAAATAGCGAGAGTTCATCAGATCCCGATGCAAACGAATGACTCAAGACAAGCTCACCATCTTCGTACAAGAAAAAGGTGGTTTCACGATGTTCAGGCAGGAGCATCCAGATTTCGTCTCCAGCCTTTTCAAAAACATCGTACAAATCATAGAGCATACCAAACGCATTTACGCGAAGCCGAACATGCTTCTTTAGGAAGCCGGTAGGGATACCATAGTGAAACAGATACAGCCCTCCGTGAAAAACTGGGCCTTTGTCCGACCTGTTAATCGTCAAATTGACCATGCTCCCTGAAGCAACAGGGTAGCCAGACTCAGGGGCTTGAGCTACTATGACACCTTCAGGTAGGTCGTCTCTTTGAACCTGGCGTATCCGGCCCACGTTAAGTTGAGAACGCTCCAAAATAAGGATGGCATCCTCCAGGGAGATACCATCCAAATATGGCATCTTAAATTGAACCGGACGTCTCCCAAGGCTGACCAGCAAGTCAATGGCATCCCCTCGACTGATCACTCCACCGGGGGATGGCACCTGGCTCATTACTTCCCCTCTTGCCGCCTTTTCGCTGTACGTCCTTGAGACGACACCTTCAGTGAGCCCGTTTTCCTCCATGATAATATTGGCGTTGCGCACATCCACTCCCACCAAATTGGGCACTATCACAGTCTGCGGCCCCTTACACACGACGACCCTTATGTCACGTCCTTTCTTAACTTCAGCACCGGCCTTGGGTTCCTGGTATGCCACATTGTTCTTGGCAATGTCAGCCCTGTACTCAAAGCCGCTCACCTTGATATTAAGTCCAAGGCCAGTAACAATCCCCAATGCATACACGAGATCTTTCCCCACCAGGTCCGGCACGACCACAACATTCTCGCTCTTGACGATGAGTCTTAGCGTGAGATATCCGGTAATTCCTACAAGGGCGATAAAGATGCCGAACAACACCCCTATCTTGAAAAGAGGTCTCATGGAGCCACCCTTCTAAGACCAACTGCAAGAAAACAGTCCATCTCGTGCCCGTAAAGGGTTATGCGTCTTGCAATGGCTGCAATGGCCCTGCTACCCGAGGATAGTGCCGGGAGGCACACGACAGCCCCTCAAAAATTCCTGTACCGCCAATCGTTTTCCAGATTCAAGCTGAATCTGTTTCAAGGCCAGGACCCCGCGTCCCGTTGCCACATCAAGGTCCCCTGGAAACCCTTCCAAAACACAGCCTGGCCTTTCCCGAGTCCCCTTCTGCAAAGCCTTTGCCTTGTAAATTTTCAGCCTCTTACCAGACAGGAGGGTAAAGGCCCCAGGCCATGGATTCACCCCCCGGATCAAAGCATCTATGGATCTGGCATCTCTGGTCCAATCAATACGTCCGTCTTCTTTTTTCAAGAACGGGGCGTATGTGGCTTCTGACTCCTTCTGCGCGATACCTGCAATACGACCGGACTTGAGTTCCTCCAGTGTGCGGATCAGGAGTTGGGCCCCTGATTCGGCCAGTCGTTGACCAAGGGTTTGAGCAGTGTCCTGCGATCCGATTGGCACCTTGGAAGTCAAGAGGATGTCCCCTGTGTCCATGCCCTCGTCCATCCACATGGTTGTCACACCGGTTTCCTCATCGCCATTAATAATAGCCCACTGGATGGGAGCGGGCCCACGGTATTTGGGAAGCACAGAGGCATGTATGTTGATTGCGCCCAGTTCTGGAATAGCCAGCACAGATCTGGACAAAATGTGGCCATAGGCAACCACAACATACAGGTCCGGATTCAGTGCAATCATCTTGTCGATGAACCATGTTTCCTTTACACCGGCCGGCTGTAACACAGGATACCCAAGAGTCCCGGCAGCTTGCTTGACAGGAGAGGCAACCACGCGGCGCCCGCGCCCTCTTGGCCGATCGGGCATGGTAACTACGGCAAGGATATCATGGCCGTTGTCGTGAAGAGCATTGAGGCTTGAGACCGCAAACTCCGGGGTGCCCATAAATATGATACGATAAGTCCTCACATTTACAGGCTAATACAATTGCTGCCAATAATCAACAGAACCTTCGAACAGATACCGGCCTATCAGACGACACAGTCGGCCGGATTCACGAAGCCGTCGGGTTTCTTACAGGATTTCAAAGCTTATGGGCACTTCTAGAATCTTATGCCCTTTCTGGTTCGTATAGATCTTCAGGCGATCTGTATTTGCCCCATTTTTCAGTTTTTCCAAGATCGGTTCAACCATAAGCTGCACCGTGCGACCTTGCTGCATCTGCTTGACAACCACTTTAAAGATGGATTTTTCCAGTTCTGTCTTTTCAATCTTCAAGTCATGACCCTTGTTTAACACAACCATCAGGGGGCGTTTCATGAACCTCCCTTGTTTCTTTAACTGTTGCAGCCGCTCTTCAGACACGCGGCCGAAACTTAAGGCCTTGGGCCTGGCCTCAATAGTGGGCCTGATATTTCCCGAAATCCGGACTATGATCTCAGGCTTTTCAGGATAGTCCGTAGTCAGTTTGACCTGCCCGGAGTATCTTGTCTCTTCATTAACCTTGTTCTTAATCTTGAGTTTATAGCTGCGACCTTTCTCGACCTCATTGAGTTCCACTGCCACCTTGTCCGGAATGGAGACCGAGGCGACTTTCAATGCTAAGGGCTCCTCCTTCTCCCCGCGCAATTGAACAACCGTTTCGATCTCCTCACCCAAGGTCCCCGTAAGGCGGGCGTACTTGGGCTCGAGGTTGACGGGGGCCCAAATTTTCCCTTTCATACCAATGGTCAACTGCTGATTCTTGGGGTCGTTGCTGGTTACACGGGCTGTCTTGTGTATATTGCCCTGGTAAGTCTTTGTGTGCACTTCCAGGGTGATCTTGCCCTCGCCTCCTGGAGGGATGGTCCGGTCAAAGCGGGCCACACTGCACCCTCAACCAGGCTTGACGTTCTTGATCTCCAGGGGGGCGCCACCCCGGTTAAACACCCGAAAGTCGTGCTTCACGGCCTCTCCTTGGGGTATCTGACCAAAATCGTAGGTTGGAGCTTCCACCTCGATTACCGGCACCACCTCTTTTTCCTCCGCAGCTTGCACAAAACCTGCCAATACCACAACGGCCAAGCATCCTAGGATTATCCCTTTTAAAAGCCTCATCGTCTTGCCTCCTTCGTTGAACTGATGTCTGTCCTTAAATTCCCCCTGCTCCGCCCCAAGAACCTGGTGTGGATTCCCAGACCTCAAACCCTCACCCCACGCCCGGCTCCGGCAACTTCAACTCCGTCAAAATCACCCCAACGGCCGAAAAAACCGTCAAGAGAAGAACCCGCCATAAGCCACCTGTTGCAATCTCATTAAAACTAACCAAACCGCCATAGCTAAGTATAGCAGATAAAACCGTTGTAAGCACCCCGACCACACCACCGCAAACAGCCGCGCCGATAATCCGCTTCGATAGTGCCGCCCCACCGGCGCCCAAAGTCACCACAGCACCGCAAAGCAAGGGCACCAGCACCACAAGTCCCCAAATCTCATCTAAGCCTGGCAGCTCTTTGAAGTTTCTAAGGTAAACAAAATCCGTAAGTCCAAATATACCCAATCCAGCAATTGCACACAAGGCAATATGCCAATATCGAGGCCGCATTTCAGCCCGGATTTGGCCCCGCTTCCGCATGCGACGTCCAATTGTTAGGGGCCAGTTATAGAACAAACAAAACACGCCGTGCTCCAGCAGAGCCCCTCTTTCGCCGAACACCGGCACAGTGTGAACCGCTTCGGTAGCCCAGTGTGCAGCCATGAACTGAGCCAACGTAGGATAACGATACCCCATCTGGATCGGAAACGCCAGGTAACCTATATACTTGAAAAAACTGAGAAACACCGCGATATTATAGTCTTTGAAATTACGCTCCCTTATGACCAGATACAGCACGTAAATCCCCCGAACCAGCGAACCCGGCGAAATAGGTACCATCTGAAACAACGCTATAATTCCAATTCCAATTCCCCACGCCTGCCCTCGGGGCATCTCGGGGTGCGTTGCGACATAAATGATCGCCACCAGCACAGAGACAATTTGCGTAACGGGTAGAGTGCAGACGTGGACCGCCAAACACTTGAGATACTTCTGTATAAACGGCTCCTTAACCTGCGACAGGATAACCTGCACTTCTTCATTCATAATTAGCTGCTTTTCCTCGCCCTCTTTCACCATCTCACACAGCCATTGTTCCCGCAGTTCCGGGTTGAAATACAACCGAACCGGTCGAACGGCCAAATAAACCAGACGCTCCTTTGCATACTGCCAGTCAGTTATGGATCTGTGGAACCCAACCGGAAGCACCGACAGCGGCCAATGATACGAAACCCGCCAAACATGTCTGGCAACCTTCAAGGCATGCTCACCATCAATCCGTCCTGACCTATGCCAGCCAATAACCTTCTCAGTAACTCTTGCCTGCACTGCACGCACAAAATAGCTCCGACTTGTCAACAGCCTCCAATAATGCTTTCGCCAGTCCGTTCGACCCCAGAGTCGCCTGAGAAAAAGACCCAGCACAGGTATAAACCCAAGCACAAGAAACAGCATCGTCAAAGCCCTGTTGCCCCGCAACCTCTCATAGGAACGCTCATCAACCAGCTTCCGAACCTTCCATCCAGTCACTGCACTGTCAAGTATGGTGGACCACAGCCGCTTACTGCAAAACAAGCGAAAATGATTGTGTGTAATATCCAGGACCGAATCCCTATATATGCGCTCAGCCGCCTTCAGCTCTTCAAGCATCTGGCGCATATCAGAAAACTCATCCCCGTGTCTCTTGACAAACTGCTCCAGCTTTCCCAAATCGCCCCGGTCAAATTGCACCAGACTTCCTCTCATAACGCCCTGGGCTATCAGCCTGAAATCCCCTGGACTCATAGGCAAGAACGGCAAGAGCGCAAGACCGGCCCTAAAGTCAACAGCCACTAATCCTGCATACGGAGATGCCTTTGCATCATTTCGTTTCAGACAGTTGGGCTGACTCTTACAGGTCGACCATTCATACTGCCTGGCAAACTCATGAGCGCCCATGTCGTGCAACAGTTCAACCATTTTACGCATGAACTCACGTTTGGCACGATATTCCGGAGAACCGAGACTTTCAGTATCAACCTTATTGCCTTTGACCCAGCGCTTCAGCAGATCCATGCGCTCATCCACCTCAAGACGCCAAATGCGTCCGTCAATCCACTCGCTCAACTCACCGCAGCTTCCCAGATCGCTATCCACAAAAGTTGCATGTATATCCACAATCACCCTTTCACCACCAAACCTAATTTTCGCCCCCCGACGGATAAATTTCTGCCAAAGCGCACCAGACCTTGCTGCCGCTGGGTTAACCTGAAGCTGAAACGGCGTCTGGAAGCCGGCCCAGTACACTGTATTACGAAACCAGCGTGAAAGAGCCGTTGGCGGGACAAGAATCTTCATCGCATAAACCTTACCCACCTCAAGCCCACCTATCGGCCCGGATGCAGAGTCAATACCCACAATTTTCACTCGGTATACCTGCCCAGCAAATCCGCCGCCGACAAACTTTTCGACAACCAGATGCAGCCTTCCCTGACATGCCTCAGCAATCCCTCTAACTTCATAAACCAACTCGGTGCCGGCTTCATAACGCTCAACACATATCGGCCTGTGCAAGGCTGCCGCCCGAAATTCCTTCTCAAGGTCCTTGATAACCTCAACAGAATATCCTGTAGCCATTTTTGGTGCCTAACTGTTCACAACGTTTCTCAGTAATAAAGCGCATTTGCAATCGAATCGTGCCGGTCTATCATGATGTCTGTAGTAATTCGCATACCAGACTCATTGTGAATCCCAAAATTGCTGATAGGAGCGAGCAAAATCGATCTTTTTTCAAATGGTTAAACTCCTGCCAAAAAAGTCACAGTTAACGAATCACTTTCAATTTAGCGTCAATGAGCTGTTTGTGGGTAAGCCGGAGCAGTTTGGCCAGTTTGTGAACAAGATAATCTTCATGTTTGTCAAGTCTTCTGTCTGCATACGCAATCTCCCAAACCGTTTCAATGATCCGCAGCTTTTCGTCCATTGAATAGTTCTGATTAATGCGGTTGGTAAACTGCCACAGGTCTATACTTCCCTTTAGTTCTTCATTCGAATCTTCAAGGAGTGAAGCGGCATGTTCATCGGACAAATCATATTTCTCTTTCAGGGTACTAACAATACTTTCTCTTTCCGACTGACTGAACTCGCCGTCTATATTGGCCATCTCAAGAAAAAGAGCGCAGGTCGCCACGCGAATATCGTGAGATTTGTCTTCTCCTTTATCCTTAGTACTATCCTTTGTGCTTTTGTCGAAGAATTTCTTTATCAGGTCCATCATTCATTAATTCCCAGAAATGTCAACTATTTCAACCAGTTCTTACATAACGCAGATTCATCGATACGTCAAGGCCAAGCATGGTTTATCCAGAACCGGTCTCAGTTATGGAACGACTTAAGTCATCTTTGGAAAAGGATTGAAGATCCCCTGCAGTCCCTGCTTCATCAGGGCGGGACCGTGCCCGCGTTATTCTTAATAAAACGAGTGAAGCCTCCCCGCCCTGCCAGGCGGGGCTTGGGGCGCGCTCAACATGCCGGGCAAACAAAAAAGGCGGCCCATTTGTGACAGAGCCGCCTTGTGATATCTTGAAAGCTGCTAAATGGCGCTTTTTAAGGCCTTACCGGGTTTGAACGTCACGGCATTGCGGGCCTTAATTCTTATCTTTTCCCCTGTCTGGGGATTCACCCCTTTCCTCGCCTGGCGCCGGACCTTGGCAAAAGTGCCGAAACCAACCAATGTGACCCTTCCGTTCTTCTTCTTCAGGGCCTTCTTGACGCTGTCCACAAAAGAGTTAAGGGCCTTGTTGGCCGCAGCTTTTGAGATGCCCGCATCCTTTGCCATCTTTTCAACCAGATCTGCTTTTGTCATGAGGCCTCCCTCCTTCAGTTAGGGTGAACAAGGAGCTACATAGAAGTAGAAGTCTACGGTTCAATAGAACAAAGGATTTTTAAATGTCAAGGAAAAAATACAATATATAGGCAGCAATGGAACAAAAGATACACTATAGGGTACTAGATCCGCCTCTTGCCATTCATCAGGCCGACGTGTGGTTACATGTTATTTCACGAATTTGATTGCTTAGAAACTAAACCGTTTCATGGCAATAACGATCAATAACACAAAGATCAGGGGTCTTTGTCGTGGATGTTGTCATCGGGAGCACATCATCGGTCAAGATGGATTCCTCAGACGGGCACGCTGATGTTCCTCAAGCCGACAAGAAGGTCCGCAAGGATCGACGGAGAAGTGTGAGGGAAGGAATTTTTGTTTGTCTTTCCGTTGGAAATGGCCGACGTGTTCTAAGAGACAGAAGGAAGGCCGGTCCTTGACAGTATTCAAGACTCTGTGACTTTTATTGTATCATCCCATTCAAAAGAAGCAATTCCTCCAGCCTTTCTGGTCTCATTCCCTGTTTCTCGGCCCTGCAACTCTTTTTGATTTAGCTCTATTGCGGGATCCCACGTTGACTTTCAACCTTACCAAGCGGCCCTAGTTTATCTCGGAATACATGTAAGACAAATGTTTTCCACAATGCGCTAAATTATGATAAGCAAGGAAAAAACAATGAGAAAGTTTTTTGTCATATTAGGCAAACAAAGCCAAGAACGAAATATAAAGGTCGCTGTGCCTCCCAACCGACACTGGGCGGAGCCCAACCTAGATATCCTTAAGAAAAGCCCATGTCTGGGCTGTGAGCTGTTCATCATAGATACCGCATGCCCTTATGTTAGAGGATGCAGCAAAATTGATGAGTTTCAACGGTTGGCAGCGGTCCACTGCACGCTCTGCAAACCCCAGGATATACGTTCCGTAGCGTAGACTTAAAGAGATAAGGATGTACGAAGCAGGCGCTATGACTGATGAGGAGTTGGCTGGCCAGCGCCTTATGGTCGGTTTTGAAGGTAAGGACTTAAACGATGCATTGCGATTCATGATCACTGAGATGCGTGTGGGAGGGCTTATCTTGTTTAAACGCAATGTGTCTGATCCTTCCCAGCTGACTCAGCTCTGTGGAGCGGCACAGGCTCTTGCTGAAGAAAATGGTGGCCCGCCCCTTATGATTGCTATTGATCAAGAGGGTGGCCCGGTGGCTCGGTTGTCCGCGCCGTTCACGGTTTTTCCGGGACACAGGTCCATTGGGGAAGCCCGATCAGAAGCAGCCGCAAGGGACTTTGGCGCAACAACGGCAAGGGAACTTAAGGGCGTGGGAATCAATATGAATCTCGCGCCGGTATTGGATGTGGTTCCAAAAGGGCTGGCTTCTGCTGTTATGGCGGACCGGGTGTTTGGAGATGAACCGGAACTGGTAGCTGAGCTTGGCAAAACAGTTATTGAAGGCTTGCAGAACAGTGGGGTTGCCGCCGCGGCCAAACACTTTCCTGGCATAGGTCGCACAACTGTCGATTCTCACGTAGACCTCCCCTTTCTTGATACAGAGCGTCAAATCCTTGAGTCGAGCGATTTGCTTCCATTCAGGTCTGCTATCCAAAGCGGTGTAGAGGCCGTAATGCTGTCTCACGTGGTCTATAGGAACCTTGACCCCGATTGGCCCGCAGGTCTTTCGTCGGTCATTGCGAGGGACCTGTTGCGCCAAACCTTGGGCTTTAAGGGAGTCACCATAACCGATGACCTTGACATGGGGGCTATAGAAAAGCACTTTGATGTGGACACTTTTGTGAGAAAGATCTGTGATGCTGAAATAGATATCATATTAATATGCCATGATCGTTATAAGATAGAGGCAACCTATAGCACTCTGTTGAAGGCCATGAGGAAATCAGAGGACATCAGGAGAAAAACAGTTCTGTCTGTGCACCGCGTTTTGAATCTAAAGGAAAATTACGTGGTGTAGCAGTGTCGTGTCCCACAAATGCCTTCAATAATATTGGATTCGGTCTAAAGCCTTTTGCGAGCGACATTGAGCTGTTTTGGGGAAAAAGCTCTTGAGCGCTTCAGCGTCAAAAAGGCTAACTGTCTGAGGGCGTTAGCCCGAGTTTTAGCCTTTTAGCTGAAGCGCCCGAGAGCGCCCAAAACGCTCACGGAGCGAGCCAAAAGGTTTTAGACCAGATCATGAAAGGACTTACACTTTACGTGTTAAGGTTTCTTCCGCGAAACAAAGTGCCTTGCCGCCGCGCTCAACAGAGCGCCGCCTGCAGCCATACCCAGGAGGATGGGTACGTGACTTGCCACAGTGGATAGGGCGAGACCCAGACCCACCGCAGAGCCCATCCAGGCCATTAACTGGAGTGACTGAGTTCGCTTCAACTTCTTGTCAATCCTGTTCAGCTCTTTTTTCAGCTCTTTCTCAATCTGATGATTCTTGCACATCTTCCAACACCACGGCGACATGTTTTCAAATGCTCACTATTGCTCAGACCATGCCAAAGGCCTATAGCAGTTTCCGCAACGCCACATTTCTGAAACGGATCGCATCGCCATCCCGAGTGGCCAATAATGTCGGAGCTCACCTCCATGGCCTAACCCGGACAAGCCGGAACCAAGAGAGGTTCTGCAAAGGTCTCGGACCGTCATTTTTCAAGACACTGGGGTGTCAAAAAAATGTCGGTTTTTACAAAGGGATTATTGTGAGGAAGATGTTACCAAAGGGATACCTGATTCACGGAACAGGGCAAAAGACAGACTGAAGCTGGAGTGGAAAAATTTGAAGTTTTTTGCGCAAGCACTAAGCCAAGATTTCATCTATCAGAGCCAAGTAATCGGCAGCACCTGTGCTGGAACGCTTGAAAAATACCACTGGCTTGCAGTGATAGGCACTTTCGGCTATCGTGGTATTTATTCGGACAACGGTGTTAAAAAGCTTGCCTCTGAATCTGTTGTCTGTCCTCAAAGCCTCAAGGATCGTGTTTGAAACTCTTGTTCGCTGATCAAAAAAAGTCGCCACAACACCCATGATTTCTATGCCCGGGTTGATTTCTTCCTTGATTATTGAAACAGTGTCAAGGAGTTCATCCATAGCACCGTATGCATAGGGGTGTGTTTGGCATGGAATCAAGATTTCACGGGCAAAGGCCAGCACATTGACTGTCAGCAAAGAAAGACTCGGGGGGGTGTCCACCAGAACAAAATCATACATATCCACAATAGGTGCCAAAGTTTCTTTAAGGCGGTTTTCCCTGCCCACCTCGTTGGCTAGCTCTATCTCAAGACCCGAAAGGTCTACATGGGAAGGAAGAAGATCGAGATGCTCCCAACGAGTATGCGAAATAACTGTCTTGGCCGGGACAGGATCCTGCAATTTGATCACGTCGTAGATTGAAAGGCCATCCTCGCCAGCACTGAAACTCAAACCTTTGGTGGCATTGAGCTGGGGGTCCATGTCAACAACTAACACATCTTTGTCCCTTAACGAAAGACCTGCTGCCAGGTTGATAACAGTTGCGGTTTTTCCGACCCCACCCTTTTCATTAACTGCCGAGATGATCCGAGCCTTCCTGGTAGCCATGAAAACCTCCCACATGGGTTATCCGAATCACGATCAAGCACATCAAGAGGCGCCGTATTCTTCCGATAGCCTTTCCAATCTCCTGATCTTTTCCAAGACAGCATTTAGCGATTTTTTCATAGAATCAAATTCTTCGGCCAAATGACCCTTTGCCAAGCGTTCATCCTCGATGAGGTTTCTCATGTCCACCAAATTGCCTCTAAAGGCTATCATACGATCCGTGAGAGCCTCGTACAGTCTGCTGGACATGGCATCCACCAGCTTAAAGATATACTGGTATTTCAAGTTTTCTTTGTAGTCAACAAAGTGATCTGTGATGGACTCTTGCATCTGTTCTTTGATGCGGCGCACACTGTCATCCAGCGAACGGACAGCACTATGTGGTCCCTCTGCTACAGGCTTTTTAAACAACTTTTTCGCCGTCTTCAATGTATTGTAAAATCCCAGCCTCAAGACGGCCTCCGTCTTAATCCTAGCCGTATATCGCATGGTACTGGCAAGGCGCGGAATGCTCAAACGGCTGTCACTCTTGACCAGACCAACGTCAGGGGACCGAACGCTCTTGAAGGGACGTCTTCGAATGTTAATACCAAGCTCTTCCATGGTCCTGTTGTCTCGATCAACTGCATCCTGAATCATCAGACTATAAGGGCTGGAGACCTGCTCAATGACATCTTCAACCTTTTTTTCTTCCTGTGTGACGAATTCAACGACTTTGGAGTTGATCGATTCTGCTATGAAGCGGTTGGCGGCCTGTTGCAAGGCCTGAAAGATGCGATGCAGTGTAGGTAAGAAGCCTGAATCCTGAAGATCCTTTTCGTAGTCTGCGACCGACAAATTGTAGGAATCAATAAAACCAGTAATCTCCTGTCCTATTTCTCCATACTGAATGTCAAAAAAGCGGTCTACGTCTTCCCCCAAGTCCCGTTTTAGTTTGCGAGTTGTGCCGTCCAAGGTATCCTTGATCACAACTGTTACCTGTTCAGAAGCACCTTTCCTCTTATCCATCTCTGCAAATGCTTCCCGGACCTGATCGGCATTCTTGAGCAACAGGCCATGAGTGATTTGCAACCAGTCTTGTGTCCCTGATGCAATACTGGAGATGCGCTCCAAGTTACTCTCCAAGAGTAAAGCAAACCGATCTGTAGAAACCTTCTCAATTACAGCCTTTAGGAATCTCTCGCTAGCCTGGGCTGAGAAGTCGACCATGTCGTTCTCTTCCTGCCACTGTTCCAGCCGGAGCCGATCTCTTCGAGATAGAGCCTGCCCAGCCTCCCCTTCAGATTCAAAGCTCTTGAAAAGGTTATAAAGGGCAGAAAAAGTAAAGACACGTGGAGAGGATAAAATCAAATTGACTTCCTCTTGCACCTTGCTGACAACCCGCTTCAGATCAGCCAGGCTCTCGTGCTCGCTGAAGTCACAGTTTACGACAAACAAGATGTTTTTCATCAGCCCCATCTTCTTGATCAATATGAGAAATTTTATGTCTGCCTGCCGCACCCCTGTTCGGCTGCTTAGCACGTAGATGATAAGATGAGTCTGAAGGAGATAGTCTTGAATCATGGCAAGGTGCAAAGGATTCGGCGAGTCGCTTCCCTGGCAATCGGCAATTTCAACGTTTCCCCCAAAGCCTTCCGGTGCCTCAACCGTCAGGCAAACATCCTTCAAATAGACTGCCAAGGATTGATCACCTACAAAATCTTTGTGGTTGTCAAAGTCATGGGAGTCAAATATGTGGGTCTCTTGCTCAAATGAAATAAAGGCTTTCGAGCGGTCGTAACCTTTTAGGTATTCGCCAAGAAGCACACTATTTGGGTCGCGGGTATCATCAGAAATGAGCTGGTCCGTGTTCAGCTTGGACAGGCCATGTTGCAGCCTGAGACGATCTTTTTCGCGGTTGACGTCGAACTTGACTCCGGCAAAATCGGGCTGCCATAAAGAAAAAAGGACAAGTGCCTCGTTTATCTCAGCGTTTATTTCATCCCAGGTCTTAAACTCAAGTCTGGCCGTCACTTCATGTCCAGGTCGCAGTTTGGTTATTATGGAGGTTACAACCCCTGCACCCCTCTTGAGATAATCACCGCCGAACAACGAATTGATCAAGGTACTCTTCCCTGACTTAATGGAACCCACAACCGCCACCCGAATCGTTTCTTCAGTCAATTGCCTTTCGATTCGATCCGTGGTTGATTGCCACACCTCAAGGCGTTGGTCGCGCACGCCGTCAATGGACAAGGCCGTCTGGATAATGAGGCGGATATCCCTGTTAACAGTCTGCAGTTCGCTCTTGATATTGTTATAAGGTTTCACGGCTTTTCCTGCGCTACGCATGGGACACAGCTAAGAAAAACAATAACCATCCAAGCTCTTCCAGCCTATTTTTTTCATATGCCAAATCGCAAGCTAATTCAACCCACACTCTTAATAATTTCAGCTCGTATAAGAAACGATTTCATGTCCTGCCAGAATATCTCCCAATTAGGGGGACAATCGTTATGTCTACAGTCGTATGTGAGCATTTCAGCCCGTTGCGCCTCTTGATAAAGAGCGACCCCATGCTTATAGGGAATCACATTGTCATCCCTTCCATGGACAACCAGGACCGGCCTGTGGTAAGAGCCTACCACTGCAAGATTGTCAAATTGATCCAGCACAAGAAAGCCCGGAACAAGGAAATTCGATGCACATGACTGGACGCTGGTAAACGTTGACAGAAGAATCAGAGCCGCAGAAGGTCGCTTTGCGGCTAGTGCGCACACTGCTCCACCGCCGAGAGAACGCCCGAACAGGACGATTCGGGAGGAATCGACTTCTTTGCGCGCAACAAGGGCATCATAAGCTGCGATGAATGTCTCAGCAATGCTCTTTTGGGATGGACTCCCCTGTGATCGCCCATAACCGGGATACTCGACAAGCAACACACCTATTCCAAAAGATGTGAACCTATTAAGCTCTTCGGGCCAGAAGTCAATTAGCTCTGCATTGCCATGAGCGAAGATGACCGCCGGTGAAGGCTCCGAGCCGTGGTCCTGGGCCGGAGTAAGAAGCCAGGTCTCGATTCTTCCAAAACTTGTCTCTAACCAGATCTCCTCCAACCCTGAAAACTTCTTTGTCAAGCCCGAACCTACTCCAATCTGATGCCGCGGGAACAAGATCTGTCGTTGAAATAGGAAAAGGAGGCAACAATAAGCCAGGTACAGAAGAAAGACCCCCAAGGCGATTTTGACAAGTATGTGCACCTTTGCTCCTCGTCTATCTTCATACATCAATGATTCCTTTTCGGATTCAACGTAGCCGAGAGCTTTGCATAAGCTCGGATATACTTCTTGCGAAGTCGACAACTCTGCTACCTGAAATACTCGACCAGTATCCGGGGGTCATTGCTTCCTATTCCATCTACACCCATGTCTGCATAAGGTGCCACAAGATCTGGCTGATCAATATTCCATATGAAAACCTTCAGTACTTCCTTATGAGCCATTTTAACAAACTCTGTGTTCACAAATGTATATTTCATGACTAGCGCATCTGCCGATGCCTGCACGGCAATGCAACCGTCCACAGGACATCCCACAACAAGTACGCCGGTCTTGATACGTCTGTCCATCTCTTTTACGGTCTTTACCAGCCTGTGCCAAAAAGATATCACATAGACGTCGTCTTCCACGCTGTTCTTCGTTACAAGATCGACCACACCCTTTTCGGTCCCCTCTTCCTTCAACTCAATGACTAGTCTAATCTTGTTATCAAACAAGTCCATCACTTCCTGAAGTGTCGGTATTGTCTCACCCTTGCCCGCATCAAGGGCTTTCATCTCCCTAAGTGTATAACTGCGGACCGGTCCTGTCCCGTTTGTGGTCCGGTCCACAGTTGAATCATGTATCACGACTATTTGTCCGTCTTTGCTCAGGCGCACGTCGATTTCCACAGCGTCTACCCCAATGTCCATAGCCCGTGCAATCGAGACCAGAGTGTTCTCAGGCTCCAAAGCTGCGGCTCCGCGATGTCCCATGATCATCATTTTGAACTCTCCTCGTGCTGCCTGACAGACCTTCCTCTTTCCCGCAAAAACCCTATATAGCCCTTCACTGAATTAGTCATGAAGTATCTTTCCCTCTTTTGCGTATCAGAGTCCAGCAACTCGAATGCCTTCAGATCAGGGTCTTTCCCCATGAGGCCATCCACGCACCTTGTCACCAAATTATTAGAGCCGGCGCACATCTCTTCC
>CAZCWQ010000009.1:23859-34868 GCA_964502365.1 uncultured Desulfobacterales bacterium
GAGGCCATCCACGCACCTTGTCACCAAATTATTAGAGCCGGCGCACATCTCTTCCCAGACAATCTCTTCCCATCTCAACACCTGGGCACGAAACCGCTTGAGCATCTGACGAGAGTTCGCGGCATCACCAAAATGGGCATAACAGATATGCTGGTTCTCTAAGGCCGCCAATCTATCAACGCTTTGCAAGAAGATCCCCAAAAAGAATCTCGGCGGAGTGGCAGGGCGCAGGTAATCCATATCTTGAACAGAACAATAGTTGCCACCGGCCTCACCGGCAAAGAGGTTCCCACCATAACTGAAGCTAAGGTGGTGGGCGGCATGACCGGGTGTTTCAATGATTCCGAGGTCTTCTATTTCCGCCTGTGTGTGGGGGATGAACCTGTCTTCTTTCACAGCCTTTGGCGGGCCGTAGGCTTCGGCAATCCCTCCTAGAGCCCTGAGGCTGCCACTCCATAGCTGCGAGGGATCTACGAGGTGCCTTATTCCTTTGTCATGACAGATCACCTTAGCAGTGGGAAACTGCCCGAGAATTTCGCTAAGTCCGCCTACATGATCAATGTGTACATGGGTGAGGAGTACGTAATCCACCCCCTCCATATCCATTCTTCCAAGGGTCTCGATCAACTTTCCCACAGAATTTGCCGGCCCCACATCCACCACCAGATTGACATCTCCCATAAAGACCCACGAGCCGATGAAATGATTAAAGCCCGGAATCTCCTGCTCAATCTCTATCAGTGTGCAATTGCTCTCTTTCAACAGAGGCCCCTCACTGAAACCTCACCCTGCGTCATCCCCGTCTTCCTTCAGCAGCATCTTCGCCACCTCGATATCGTACGCCCTGTGAGGATCAAAACTACCGCACTTGGACATAGCCGCGGCCTCTTTGATCACACCGTAGGGGACCCAGCCGTGTTCCTCCCACAACTCGGGGTCGTCGGCGTTCCAGAGTCTGAACCAGACAATGCCATCGGATTCACGCACATACATCCGAACACGCCTGTTCCGAGGAAAAGGATAATAATACAGTCCTTTATCATCTTTCATTGGTCAAACTGCCTCGTGGCTGTCGGCTCAAAAGAGATTAAAACAATGGCAACTGTTCAGGTTCAGATTCGAGTTTGGCAGACCCATGATACGGATAAGACATTATTTTTATATGAAATCACGGCCTGATTGTAAAGGTGTTTTATCCCATTCTACTGCGGCTTCCAGACATAACCGAACCGCTTCCTATTGTGCAGTATCCAGCATAAAATATCCAATTTCAGGCGAAACATCTTTCAGAAGTTTCACTTATTCCCACAAAGGCACTGCCCCATGGAGACCTCCAGGGATGGATCTCTTTCATGAGATCTATCACTAGGTTGATTTATTATACCTCGTGTGTTAGACACCGGGTCAAATCTCTGGCTGAAGCCATCGGCAAAAAGCAGCATCAGGCGTGCAGCAGAGCTGACGCGCGGGTGTTAAGGAGGAGGTTTAGATGAGTGCGGACAACATACTTGAAAGCAGATTGGGAGCAGAAAGTCTGAAAAAGCTGATGGCTCTTAACAATGCTTCTTTAAATCAAGTGATTGCAGATTCGATCTTGCAGTTTCAACCCGACTCCGTTTTTGTCTCCACCGGTTCTCCGGAAGACTTACACCGTGTGCGTGTACAAGCCATAAGACATGAAGAAGAAAAACCACTCATTTTGCGGGGCCATACTATCCATTCCGACGGCTATAAAGATCAAGGAAGAGACCCGGCAAATACAAAATTTCTGGTGCATGACACAGCTTCCCTGAGCCCCGGTTTGAACAGTGTGGAAAGACGGGAAGGGATCAAGGAAATAGACCAAGTAATGAATGGCATAATGCGCGGCAAGCAGATGGTCGTCAGCTTTTATGTGTTAGGCCCCATAGGGACAGAATTTGCCATCCCCTGTGTCCAGGTCACCGATTCATACTATGTTGTCCACAGTGAAGACATTCTTTATCGACATGGATACGAACTATTCAAGAGCGAGAAGGCCGAAAAGGAATTCTTTTCCTTCGTTCACTCCGCCGGTGTCCTGAAAAACGCTGTTAGCCGTGACTCTGACCTGCGCAGAATGTTTATAGATCTGGAAAACAATTCTGTTTACAGCGCCAATACGCAATATGCCGGCAATACTGTTGCCGCAAAGAAATTGGCCCATCGACTTGCCATCAGAAAGGCTTCGCAAGAAGGCTGGCTTTCTGAACATTTTCTTATTACGGGAGTGCCCAGCTATGAAGGAGGCAACAAAACCTATGTGGCCGGTGCCTTTCCGAGCTGGTGTGGCAAAACCTCAACGTCCATGCTCTTTCATATTGTGGGAGACGATCTGGCCCATGTCCGCAAGAAAGACGGGAGGGCTTACGCCGTCAATGTCGAGAAAGGCATGTTCGGGGTAATTAAAGATGTCAATCCGGAGGATGATCCTTATATCCATGAAATCCTTGTTAACCCCGGAGAAATCATATTTTCGAATGTCCTTGACGCTGACGGCAGGCCGTATTGGCAGGGCATGGGAGATGTCGATATCCCTTTAAAGGGCGTCAACCACTCTGGAAGGTGGTGGAGGGGCAAAAGGGACGGCAAGAAAAGGCTGATTCCGATTTCCCACGACAACGCCCGGTTTTGTGTCAGCATAGAGGGCCTAAGGAACTACGATGACGAACAGGTTGTGCATCTGGAGGGTATCATCTATGGCGGTCGCAGTTCAAACAGACCTGTTCCCGTGTCTGAATCATACGGTTGGGTCCACGGCGTTTTTTTTGGTGCCAGCATCGAATCCGAGCCTACGGCTGCAACCGTTGGTTCAACTGACTCCAAGGTCATCATAAACCCGATGGCAAATAAGGAGTTTGTGTCGATTCCGATCGGAAGATACTTGGAGAACCATATCAAGTTCGGAAGAGACTTAACGCCGCCATTAAAGATATTTTATGTCAATTACTTCCTCAGAGACAAGTCAGGCAACTTTGCAAACACCAAGATGGACAAAAAGGTCTGGCTGAGATGGATCGAAAGGAGAATTCGCGGCAAGCTCGGAGCTTATGCAACGCCCGCCGGCTTCATACCCAAGTATGAAGACCTAATTGAACTCTTTAATAAGGAACTCGCTGCTGGCTACTCGAAAGAGGACTATGAGCTTCAATTCATGACACGTGTGCCGGAGCTTCTGGACAAACTTCATATTGCAGAAAAATTCTTCCAAAAAGAGACGGGTGGCAACCCAAAAGAAATCTTCGAGATCATTGATATACAAAGAAAAGCGCTCCTTGAAGCAAGAAAAGCCTATGGTGATGATATCTCCCCCTTCATGTTCGAAGGCTATAAGGTGCCCGTCCCCTTGACCCGGCCGTTTTGATATTCTTGCAGGGGGATCACCTGGCGTATTCTTGCCTCAAACATTTTATCCCACAAAAGGGCGGCGGAGTATGGTGTCCTTAAGCCAGTGTTTGTCATCTTTTTGAGGGTACTGTATATTGTAATGCAGACCGCGGCTCTCTTTCCTCAAAGTAGCGCTCTGAATGATCAGATCAGCGACCAGCGCAATATTGCGCAACTCGATCAGATCCGGGGTAATCTTAAAATTCCAGTAGTATTGATGGATCTCTTCCTCCATCATCTCAATGCGGCTCCGAGCTCGCAACAATCGTTTGTTGGATCGCACGATTCCCACGTAGTTCCACATAAGTCTGCGGATCTCATCCCAGTTGTGAGAGACTACGATCGCCTCATCACTGTCTGTAGTGCCCATCGGATCCCAAGGGGGTACGTCTGGACAGAAGTCCGACTTCTTCGTTTTTAGGTCCTTTACCGTCCTCTGCGCTGCCCGGTGGGCATAAACCAGGGCCTCAAGAAGGGAGTTACTGGCAAGACGGTTTGCGCCATGCAGCCCGGTACACGCTGTCTCGCCCACGGCATAAAGCCTTTCTAAGTCAGTCTTGCCATCCGTGTCCACCAGGACCCCGCCACACATGTAATGGGCAGCAGGGACCACGGGGACCGGTTCTTCGGTTATATCAATTCCAAGGGAAAGGCACCTTTGATAGATGTTTGGGAAACGCTCCCTAATAAAATCAGACTCTCTATGAGTAATGTCCAAAAAGACGCTATCGTCTCCACTCCTCTTCAGCTCGCTGTCAATGGCACGGGCTACCACATCACGGCAGGCAAGGTCTTTGTTGCGGTCGTAATCCTCCATGAAGGCACGGCCGCGAGAGTCGATCAGCACGCCGCCCTCGCCTCTGACCGCCTCGGAGATAAGAAAGTTCTTAGCATCGGGATGATAAAGGCATGTGGGGTGAAATTGGACAAATTCCAGGTCGGCGACCAGTGCTCCTGCCCGGTAGGCCATGGCGATTCCATCGCCTGTGGCTATGTCTGGATTACTTGTATAGAGGTAGACTTTGCCGGCTCCGCCGGTGGCCAGGACTGTGGTCTTCGCATTGAAGGTATGAACCTCTTTAGTTTTGGTATCCAATACATAGGCACCGCAGCACACGTCCTCGTGGGCCGCAGTGACAGTCCCACGCTTCATCCTTATGGAATAGGTAATCAGGTCCACTGCAATGTGGTCTTCAAAGAAGTCAATCTGATTGTGGTGTCGAGCACGATCCACCAGCGCCTTTTCGATAACCCGCCCAGTGAAATCCCCCGCATGGACAATCCTCTTCTGCGAATGGCCCCCCTCGAGGACCAAGTCAAGCTCAGGGCTGCCTGGCCTATTCTGCGTGAAAGCAACACCCCAACCCATGAGTTCCCGAATCCTTTCCGGGCCGCCCTTTATAACCATTTCAACAACATCTCTTCTACACAGTCCGTCCCCGGCCTTCAAGGTGTCCCGGACGTGGCTGTCAAACGAGTCGTATTTGCCGAAAACTGATGCAATACCCCCTTGGGCATAGTTGGTGCTGGCCTCCATGGCCTCTTTCTTCGTGACAACAGCCACATGGCCATGGTCAGCCACCTTAAGGGCAAAGGTCAAACCTCCGATTCCGCTTCCAATAACCAGGAAATCAACCTCGTACCGCATCGTTTGTTCCTCAAGTGTGTATGATAGTCATTTGAGTCTTTGATATGATGGTTGGGCAAGTTGGGGGGAAATTGTATAACCTTTACAACAAAGAGGAGCGCCGCTTCGGACGTCGAGATGCATAGCCTATGATAAAGCCCACCAGAATGACGCTGGCACCAACGATAAACCAACGAAGGGTTTGACTCCTCCGGAGTCCTTCCAACTGTTTTTCAAGTTCTGCCACTTGCTTGGTTTTTATTACCAGTTCCTGGCTCGCCTTATCATAGGAAGCTTTCAGTGCCAAAAAGTCTTTGGATCCATGCTTCAGTGTTTCATACGATTCTTCTAACGATTTGCCAATCTGTGTTTGCTTCGACAGTGCCTTTTCGAGTTCTTTGCGTATCTCCTTAAGACTGGCATTTTCCTCTGCTAGGGTCTTGGCCTTAAGGCTTAGGGTTCGGTTTTGCGCGTCGAGTCGGGCAATAATCTCTTTTCTTGGTGGCCCTGGCACCAAAAACTGGCCTAACATCCATCCCTCTTTCTCACTGGGTAGCCTGCCCTTTACCCATGTTTGATTCCCTTCTTCCTCCTGCACCTCCAGGATCTCCACCGGGGTGCCAGACTTCGGCATGGCAACGATCTTATGGTTGAGATCCGGGCCCGTACGAACCATTATCTCAAAGACATCTGTAACATACTTAGTTTCTGCATAACTGGCTGTAACAGCTATAAAAAAACAGACCAAGGACAGGGCTGCAGCCTTCATGATTCAACCATCCTTCCCCTTTATCCGAATATTTGTTTTGGCGACCACCTTGGCTTTAGTATTGAACAAACAGAGGTATGTCAATAATTTCTTTGAAATCAGCGGTGCAACATGTTAAATTTGCTATCTAGAGGGTATTTTGTATGATTGCATACGACTTAGAATGTGCAAACGGCCATACTTTTGAGGGATGGTTTGAAGACCTAAAGGGCTTTGAAGAGCAGAACCGACACAAACTCATCGCCTGCCCAGTGTGCAATGACACCTCAGTAGGAATCGTTCCTTCAACGTTTGCCATAAAGACAAATTCCCCACCACAGCAAGAATCAGTAGAGCACCCTGTTTCTGAAGACCAAATGTATACTCACCAGATCATGAACTTTTTGGAAAAGAACTTTGAAGATGTGGGCCCCAATTTCACCCGAGAGGCCTTAAAGATGCATTACGATGTCTGTGAGAAGCGCAATATTAGGGGAACCAGTACCGAGGCTGAAGAAAAGACCTTGGAAAAAGAAGGGATCAAGTTCTTTAAATTCCCTGTACCTCGCCTGGACTCATGATGTTTCTTTATTGACAACCCATTTGTCGAGCATCTCAAACACAAGCTCCCTTTTGACCGGCTTTGGAATATAATCGTCCATGCCTGCTTCAAGACACTTTTCCCTATCACCTTTCATTGCATGGGCAGTCATGGCAACAATTGGAACACGACGCGCTGCGGGTTGCGGGTTGCAGGTTGCAGGTAGTAATTCTGCTTCTCTTTCTCTTATCACCTTTGTCGCTTTCATGCCGTCCATCTCAGGCATTTGGACATCCATGAAGATCAAATCAAACGCCTCTGGAGCCTTGGTGTATTTGTCAACTGCCTCCTGCCCGTTACTGGCCACCTCCACTTGATGACCAGCCTTGGTCAACACCATCTTTGCCAGCTTCTGATTTACAGGATTATCTTCTGCCAAAAGGATACGCGCACAAAGCTTCATTTGGTGGCAAACAGGAGAGTGAGTGGCAATTCTCCCTCCCCTTTTTTTCTTCTCCTGTTGCTTAACCTTGCCTTCGGCTTTTTCCAGCCAGGCCGTGAAGTGAAAGGTGCTTCCCTTACCCGGCTCGCTTTCTGCCCAGACATCCCCACCCATAACCTGTGCAATCTTCTTGCAGATTGGAAGTCCCAGACCCGTGCCGCCGAACTTTCTGGTCGTGGAAGTATCCGCCTGTTGAAAGACTTCAAAGATTGTGTCTACCTTATCTTGCGGAATGCCGATTCCGGTGTCCCTTACGCTAGCATGAAGTCTTACCCGATCGTCTTGTTGTTTCTCAATGTCAAGTGTGAGTTCTATCTCACCGGATTCGGTAAACTTGACAGCATTGCCCATGAGATTCAATAGAACCTGTCTGAACCGTCCCGAGTCTCCTCTGACAAAAGCGGGTACTCTGTCTGCTATACGGCGGAGTATCTCAACAGGCTTGCCTGCCACCTTAGGGTAAATCAGCTCGCATACATCACGGAAGACAACTTCCGGCTCGAAGTCAACAGCCTCAAGCTCCAAGTGACCCGCCTCGATCTTTGAAAAATCAAGTATGTCGTTGATCAAGCAGAGTAGCCCTTCGCCGCTTCGTTTTATGGTCTTGGCATAATCCATCTGCTCGTCATCCAGATTGGCATCGATCAGCATATCGGTAAAACCGATAACCCCGTTCATAGGAGTGCGGATCTCATGGCTCATGTTGGCCAAAAAATCGCTCTTGGCGCGGTTGGCAGCTTCTGCCTTCTCCTCCGCCCGCTCCCGCTCGGAAATTTCTCTGGACACACTCTCAATCATCTGGTTGGTTACTTTTTTCAGAGATTCGAGTAGGTCCACTTGCGAACTTCCGGACACCCGTGCACTCAAATCACCTTTTGAGACCCTGTTCAATGTGTCGAAGTGCTCGGCAAGACCCATGGCAAACTCATGTGACAGATTGACGATCTCTGCTAAGTTCTTGGCTGTGACATTGACCGTGTGTTTTAGTTCTGTAATCAATTTGAGATTAGAGGTCTCGGGTATCTTGACAGACGGATCTCCTGAAGAAATTTTTTTCAGTGCTTCAAAAACGTCAGATAAGCCATCGGCCAACTCATTGCTGAGGTTTCGGAATTTCTCTTCGCTCTGCCGCAGTGCCTCGTCTGCCTTCGTCATCTGAATCACATGAGCTGTGGTATTAGCAAGATCTTCGAGCAGGGCATCCTCTTCAGAAGAAATGGCAAATTTTCTGAACAGCGCCAGAACGCCTATTGGTGTGCCTTGTGAGGAAAGAAGTTGATAACCTGCAAATGAAACCAAGCCGAGCTTTGCGGCCCAGTCGTGATCATGAACTCGCGGATCATGCGTAACATCGTTGGTGACAAGCTTGAAATCTTCTGCAGACACAATACTTCCGATCTTGTAGCAACCAAAAGGCACTCTCCGATGCCCACCATCAATATGAATGTAACGTCCGGAACTAGCCATGAGATGAAGACAACGTTCACGATGGCGGCAAACGTGACGACCCTCTGTGACCTTGGCGTGAAAGCAGCCTGAATCGCACAGGTCTCCGGGTTTTGTGATCCAGATACGGCAGAAGTCGGCATCAAAAATGTGGATTACTCCATCCGTGATGCGCTTAAGCTTGTCATCAAGATTCCCGTGACTGAGCAGATCCGCTTTCAAACCACTCAGGCGACTGATCCGCTCCTCGGCCCGCTTGCGCTCTTCTATGTGCTGCTGCAGCAAGATATTGTTTTCGAAAATCGAATAGGCATCACCGGCGGAATCGACACTTCTTTCCACACGGCTCATGAGGGTTTCTTTGACCTTTTCCGTCTTAGCCAGTTTTTTTTCGAGCTGTGCTACCTTTTCATGCAGCTGTCTGATGTCTTCATCCATGCTGACCTTTTGTGTCATTCTCACCCCCCGATGGCTACTCCTGTGAGCGTCTGGTTGACATGGATAGCGTTGAACTGTTCGCCATAGGTGCTGAACCCAACAAAATTATAACCCTCCAAGGCCTTGCGCACATCATAGGCTATTTTCTTCTCCTGAGCTTCTAATCGTCTGAGTATGCAATCACACCCCAGGATTAAGCTCGGTGTCGGGATGTGTCTTTCTATTTCCGCCAGTTGTTGCTGCAAGTTTTGCACAAGGTCAATGCCTTCGGCAACGGTCAGAACCAGACCATTGTCAATGGCACAGTAAAATGACAGACTGTCGTCTTCATTTACCTTCTGAATGGAACGCACGTAATATTCGCCCCCGATCTTCAACATGACTGGATGGCTGGAAAAGACCATGGGGTTGAGCTGTTCAGTCCTAAGCTCGAGTATTTCAGCATAGGCGTGGGCAGCCGATTCACCGTTGATTTCGACGACCCGGCGGTGATCGGGGTCGGCTTCCGTGATCACCAGTTTTTTATCGGTCGGTTGAAAATGCTGAGTTTTGAAAATATGGAAAGGCAGAGTGGTTTCAATCAGCGTAAATACGGCAGCGTCGGAAATGAAATGTCCGTCCCCGTAAACCTGAGTATTCTTGAACTTAAGATCGTCACCGGCGGAACCGCCGATGATGGATATGCTCTGAAACTGTCTGTAAATCAGGGCTATTGTCGTCTCCTCTAACATGGACATGCCGTCGACCAACAACAAACCGAACATCTTGTCCTGGTCAACTGTGGATGAAAACGCGAGATCTTTCCGGATGGAATCGGCCATGGCTTCCGCCTGTCCGTTGGAGAATTTACTCAGAGGGGAAATAAGGCGGGAATGTACCCTTAATGTCGCAGGACTCGTGTCCCCTCCCAGGCTGACGCCGGTGAGGCTCCCCTCATGATAGCCGGTAGACGTGATTTCCCCCGCTGTCGTGCAACCGATTAGACAACAGGGGAATCGGGCCTTGAGGGCGCCACCCAGTCTGTCGAGTTCATATTTTGACGAACAGAAAAAGATCACTGCCTCCATTTCTCGTTGATGTATTTGATCGAACAATTCTTGAACAGCCTGTTCCTCATCCTCGGCGAACGAGGAGCCTATTTTCACTTCAAGGTGTGGGTTTGGTGACATGATAGTCCTCCTTTCGCAAATGTTTCAGTTACTGAACTGGCAATTACTTCGACATGAGTATCCGACGTTATTCCACGTGGTTGCAGGAATCATGCCTTAATAGTACGATTGGGTTGCTTCCCTATAATTTCAGATGATTAGAGATTTTTATCTGCCTTATCTGAAAACTGAAAAGAAGGCAGCGTGTCAGATTGTTGACGCGTGGTAACCTCAAGAATGACCCAAGGGTTATGATTCGCATTTTTCAATACCGGCTGCTTGACGCCACGCATAAATATATTGTAAAATCTGATCAATAGTGATGATAAACAAAACTCTCGTCATAATATTCCTTCTCTTGAGTTCAACATCATCATGGGCATGCCATGATTGGCATTCTTGGGACTATTCGCATTGCAGATGGTGGCCAAGACACAGGTGGAGTGCTTCGTTTCGACTATATCCTTACCCTGTTTGGATAGAAGAGAAAGGGCCGAGTATAGCTGAGCAAAAAGAGGAGGAAGCAAGAATAAGACGAGAACGACAGGAAAAGACCAAGCTGCGTAACGAAGATTACAGGAAAGAGCACGGGCACTATGCTATACCCAAGGTGGTCCTATCCCCAAACCACCCACAATCAAATAAGCGTGTGGCTCCAGTGATGTTGAAGGAATCCGGCATCTCGGGGGAATCAGGATGGAGGTGAAGAAATGTTGGATACGATACGGAAACACAGAGGCTATTTTGGAAAGTTTTGGTGTGCTTTCTGCCAGTTGGCAGGATGTATTGCTTTTTGCAGTGTTGCCATAGACACTCCGGATACTTGGAAACGCCTGTTCGCTGGATTCGCTCTCAACTTGGCTTTTGTAGGTCTGGCATGGGTGACTGTTTATGATTTGGAGAAACGGGTACTTAAACGTACGGAAAACGGGGCGAGCCACAAATAATCGCTTTTTCCAGAACATAAGAGCTTTGCATAACCCCTGAAACCGACAATCAAAAAGCTCATACCAGAGGGCGAGACGAGGTTATGCAAAAGTCTCAATAATTGATGAACCTGCAACAAGTTTTTTGTGAAACCCTCACAATTCACTGCCCCCAATTCCTGATTCACTGAAGGAGAAAAGCAAGCTGTGTCAGGCGTTTTTGCGATT
>CAZCWQ010000009.1:34968-42180 GCA_964502365.1 uncultured Desulfobacterales bacterium
CAATTCCTGATTCACTGAAGGAGAAAAGCAAGCTGTGTCAGGCGTTTTTGCGATTTGTCATTTCTAATGGCAATGGCTAAGGCCTGCTTGGAACCGATTAGAACGACCAATTCCTTAGCACGGGTTATCCCTGTGTAGATGAGATTTCTTTGTAGGAGTATAAAGTGCTGAGTCATAACAGGCAAGATCACGGCCGCATATTCTGATCCCTGAGATTTGTGCACAGACACGGCATAGGCCAGCACCAGTTCATCCAGTTCGGCGAAGTCATAACTGATAGGGCGACCTTCGTATTCCACATTGAGTTTCTGGGTCTTGGCATCTATTTCGCTGATGGTTCCGATATCTCCGTTAAACACCTCTTTTGTATAATTGTTTCTGACCTGCATCACCTTGTCCCCACATTTGAATGTGCGCCCCATCCGTTCAACCATGTCATTGGAAGTATTCAAGGCCTGTTGAAGCACGCGATTCAGGTTGGCTGTGCCTACGATTCCTTTGTGCATTGGTGTCAGAACTTGAATCTCTGATAGGGGATTGAGGTTAAATCGACGTGGGATGCGCACAGTGCAAAGCTCCTGTATGGTGGAAAGGACCTTTTCAGGATCGTCTTGCTCTATGAAATAGAAATCCTGAAGTGTGTCTCGGCTTGTGTTAGGAACGGTTGGGAAATAACCCTGGTTTATCTGATGGGCATTGACGATGATGAGACTCTCCTGCGCCTGCCTGAAGATCTCTGTCAAATACACGGTAGGCACCCGCCTTGAATCGATCATGTCCCGCAAGACATTGCCAGGACCCACCGGAGGAAGTTGATATATATCCCCCACCAAAATCAGCATGGCCGTAGCAGGCACAGCTTTCACAAGGTGATACATCAAGAAAACGTCCACCATGGACGCCTCATCCACAATGACTACATCTGCATCAAGTTGGTTTTGTTCGTTTTTTTGAAATCCACCACTCTTGAAGTTGTAGGAAAGGAGCCGATGGATGGTTCTAGCCTCACAGCCTGTGACTTCAGAAAGCCTTTTTGCCGCGCGCCCGGTTGGAGCGGCAAGCACGACCTGCCTTCCCACTCCTTCAAAGACTGCCAAAATAGCCCTCACCAAAGTGGTTTTTCCCGTGCCAGGACCACCTGTTACAATTGAGACCTTAGACGAAAGGGCTGTCTCAAGGGCAACCCACTGCTCCTTTGAAAGGACTATGGCCAGTCTCTTCTTCACAAGCTCTTTGATCCTCACAGCAGGCATCTTAATGGGTCGGACAGGTACAGAAAGCACAGCCTTCAGTCTGGCGGCCAAACCCCTTTCCGCAGCGTGGAACGGCTTGAGATACACGGCTTTCACCGCAGCAGAACGATCGCCAGCCTGATCCCTAACGTCTTCCACTATAACGCGTTCTGATTCAACCAGGTTGACAAAAGCCCGCTCAAGGACGCTCCGGGATATCCCAAGGAGATCTTCTGCCCGCTTCAGTATGTCATCATACACCCCGTAAACATGACCTTCCTCACACATTTTTTCCAATACATGCAGGATGCCTGCCTCACCTCTTATCAGTGAGTCTCTAGGAATACCGACTTTCTCTGCGATACTGTCAGCAATGATAAACCCTATGCCAAGTATGTCGGCTGTGAGATGATAAGGGTTTTCCCTCACAACACGGATGGAATCTTGGCCGTACTGTTTGAATATCTTGGCGCTGTAGCCTGTGCTCACCCCATGTCCTTGAAGAAAGATCATGACGTCACGGACTTGTCTTTGGTCTTCCCACGCCCTTTGGATCATCTGAAGCCGCTTCTTGCCAATCCCATCCACGCCAAGGAGCTTCTCGGCACGATGTTCAATCACCTCCAGGGTCTTATCCCCAAACCGGTTCACCATTCGCCTGGCTATCTCGGGGCCGATTCCCCGAATGAGGCCTGAGCCTAGATACTTCTCGATCCCCTGAACCTTGGCCGGGAAACTCACACTGAAACCACTGGCATTGAATTGTTGTCCGTACTCTGGATGGACCTCCCACGTGCCGGAGACCTTCAACACCTCACCGGGTGCTATGGCTCCGAGCTGCCCTACGACTGTCACCAGGCCAGGGAGCCCTTTCACCTTCAACTTTGCAACCGTGTAACGACTGCTATCGTTAAAATAGACAATCCGTTCCAGTTGGCCTTCAAGTATTTCAGACATAAGACTTTCAAACAGACGGCTGCTTTTATGATCCTGCCCCATCCGTCAAGACCAAAGCAATGAGCGAACTCCGTTGCCTCCCGCAGCCTTGAGCCACAAATACGCGTATTTTTAGCAACTTAACTAACAAGCGCTTTTATGTCAATCGATTTCCACGCCACAGTGTTGCTAGGATAGCGTTATATGTTGACATCAGGCTAACAATTCGATAAAAATTTACTTGTGGATCTTGATAAAATTACGGCCGTCGGCCTTGCGGCTGGAGCCAGGGCCGGCGAAATCGTACACAGTTACTGGGGGAAAACGCACACAGCACAAAAAAAGGGGCCAATAAACCTGGTGACTGAGGCCGACTTGGCCTCAGAGAAGGCTATTACCCGGCTCATTCGGATGGCCTTCCCTGGGCACAGTATCCTTGCCGAGGAAAGTGGCATTACCCCTGGTGCAGATTCCCACAGATGGATTATAGACCCCCTGGACGGTACCACCAATTACGCCCACGGCCTGCCCGAAGTCGCTGTGTCTATTGCTTTTGCTCATGAGGGAAGGCTTGTCTTTGGGCTGGTACTGAATCCTGTCACAGGGGAGCTATTTTGTGGGGTACAAGGGCGGGGCGCTACTCTGAACGGGCAGCCTATCCATGTTTCCGCAGTTCATAACGTAGGCGATAGCCTCCTTGTCACAGGTTTCCCTTATGAGCTAAAGCCCGTCATACGCCCGATGATGCATCAGTTTGAGCAATGTCTTATGGTTGCACAAGGGATTCGTCGATTGGGCTCGGCTGCGCTGGACCTGTGTTATGTGGCCTGCGGCCGGTTTGAGGGTTTCTGGGAACAGAATCTGGCCCCTTGGGATACAGCAGCAGGCATGGTCATCGCCCAAGAAGCAGGAGCATTGATTTCTGACTTCTCGAATTCTCCGTACTTTATTGAAAAAAAGGAAATCCTAGCCACAAATGGCCTTATCCATGAAGAACTGGCTGCGTTATTGAGGTTATGATGAAAAAACTTATTATGAGATCGAAGGGTCTCGGAAACAGGCTGGATTGCTTTGGCAACTTTGATCTCCACGACACCGTTTGTCGGAAATGGTGCCACCTGAATATCCGTTGTGCCATTGCGCGGGATCAGAATGAACAGGTTGAAATCATGGAAGATTTCTTTCATAGTGTCATGGAAACATCCAAAATACAGTAGCCTTCGGCCACTTCAGTCGGAAAGTGGCAAGATATGAGGTTTTTGACCGCAAGAATCTCATAATTTTCGCTTTCTTAGAGTCTGCAATAAAGGTCTTACCTCTTGAGTCGTTGTTGGATTTAGACGGATCGCACCCATATTGGACAGGACGATAGCCATGGCAAGAACAGTAAAGGGTACAAGGAGGTACTTATTGCTTAGAGGCAAAGATGACAATGGAAACGACATTGTCATTGACATATTTAGCAAGAAGGAACTGGATGAGGCACTCAAAGAGGGCAGGATTGAAAGGCAAGATCACATTGTAAAGGTGGAGGTGCAGGGGAAAGTTGATCTCAAGAAGCCAAAGACGTCTAAGAAGGGCTGAAATAGGCGTTCACACCACTTTGCATTGAGCAATCGCTCTTTCTGCCAGTGCCAGGGGGTGACAAACCCTGACCCTTCCAGCCAGCCCTCGTCGGCTTACTCCCTCTACAAGCTGGAGAAGACACCCGGTACAACCTGTCACAATGGCATCGGGCTCTACCCTTTGAAAGTCTGCCATCCGCCGATCTAAGATTTTTACGGACAGGTCAAAGTGTGAAAGGTTAAAATCTCCTCCGTGTCCGCAACATTCGCCAGCATGAGGTGCTTCCACCAGTTGAACGTCAGGTAAGGCCTCAAGAATCCTTCTGGGGGCCTCGGTAATCCTTTGCCCGATCCTTAGATGACAAGGATCATGGTAAGTCACCCGAAGCAAAGGCCGGCATTGTGTGGAACGCACAGATGATTGGCTTTTAAGATATTTGTCAAAGCCAAGCACTTCCGTCAGAAAGGCCATAGCATCCCTGTGCTTTTCAGCCAAGACGCTTGCACTAGCTTGCAACGAAGGATCATCGTCAAAAAGGTCCCTAAGATCCCTGAGGTGTGACCCGCAGGAAGCACACACTGTCAGTACGGCATCAACGTCCAAAGATACAAATGCCTCTATGTTCTTTCTTGCCAAGGCCCGGGCTGTCTTGGTGTCACCTGAAACATAGGCAGGCAATCCACAGCAGACTTGCTCCTTTGGTATGACGACAATAGCTCCCAACTGCCGCAAGATTCTCACAAGAGCCCAGGCGACATCAGCAAAGAGATAGTTCGCTCCACACCCCACAAAAAATCCGACCCGCACACCTCCCGCCTGCGCTGAGGTCTCCGGCCGAAAGCCATTGATAAACGGGGCCCTGGCAACAGCAGGTACTGTGGTCCTTTCAGTAAAAACAGAAAGGGGAAATCGGAGATGAAGTCCACTGCTATCCGGGATCTTTTTGCAAAACAGGGCCTGCAAGAGGGCTCCGCCTTTGGAAACGACCTTCCCGGATAATTCCCCCTTCCTGATGGTCTTGATAAGAAGGCTGCCGGACCGGCTTCCCTTTCCTGCCTCAAATAGGCATTGGCGGCCATGCTGGATAAGGCGGACAGCCTGAACCCTGCTTGCGCAAACCTCGACACATGCCCCACACATAACACAGCGTGAAAGAATCGCTTCAAGACGCACCGACCATCCCATTGTCTTATGTTCCAAAGATTCTAGCAGCGCCAACCTCCCTCGTGCCACGTCAGCCTCCAGAAAGGTAGTTTGATATACAGGGCAGACACTCATGCAGCGGCCGCACCGATTGCATTTGCCTAGTCTGTTGTTATTGTTCATGATTTCCAATTGATAGCACCAAATTCCACCCAGTGTCAAAAACAATTCTTGACAGCTGTACAATAGTGAAATATAAGAAAATAAGGAGTTACATTTATGAACGGCAATCGGGACAATCGGATGCAACTTGTTTTCGGGCGCTTCTTTTTCGGCTTTACAGGCGTCCACCCGGTTGTCTGACTCTAAACGTTAAACACCCCGGGTGGACCGAGGCGGTCTGCTCGGGGTTTTATGTGAGCCCAAACCCCGAGAAACAGAATTCTCGGGGTTTTTGTTTTGGGAAGCAAGACCGCTGTTCAGCGCCGGAAAGGAGATTTGGCCATGATTCTCGTCTTGGAAGAAAACATCGCACAAGAGCAAAAGAACCGCACATTGAGCATACTCCGCAAGGCGGGGTGCATTGTCCGAGAAATCTCAGAGGCGGGACAATGTATAATAGGGGTCATGGGTACCGCCGATCATGACTCTGATTTTTTTGAGCAGCTCCCTGGCGTGGCGAAAGTTATGCCTATTTCCACGTCTTTTAAGCTTGTAAGCCGCCAGATGCATCTTGAAGACACTCTTGTCCATGTCGGAGACGTGGTAATTGGTGGGGAACGCATCGTCGTCATCGCAGGACCATGTGCCGTTGAAAGCAGGAAGCAGGCCCTCACCGTTGCCCGAGAGGTGAGAAGATATGGGGCTGTCTTGTTTCGCGGCGGCGCCTTCAAGCCAAGGACTTCCCCCTATTCCTTCCAGGGCTTGGGAGAAGATGGACTCAAGATTCTCGCTGAGGTTCGCGAAGAGGTAGGCCTCGGGGTCGTAACCGAGATCACCTCGCCAGCGCAAGCGGACATGATGATGAAGTATGTGGACGTTGTGCAGGTCGGTGCGCGGAACATGCAGAATTTCGAACTACTGAAGTGCGTGGGACGCATAGGAAAACCTGTCCTCTTAAAGCGAGGGCTTTCCGCTACCATTGAGGAATGGCTTATGTCCGCCGAGTACATCCTCTCTGAGGGAAACGACCACGTTATTCTTTGCGAGCGGGGCATTCGCACTTTTGAACCTTATACCCGTAACACACTTGATCTGTCTGCCATTCCAGTGATCAAGGCACTCACTCATCTGCCGGTGGTTATCGATCCTAGCCACGCCACCGGGATCCGTGAAAAGGTCAGCCCCATGGCTCGAGCCGCAATTGCCGCAGGGGCAGATGGCTTGATGATAGAGGTGCACCATGACCCGGACAAGGCACTTTCTGACGGTCCTCAGAGCCTTTATCCAAAACAGTTCGGACAACTGATGCGTGACATTTACGTCATTGCCCCTGTTGTGGGGAAGCAGCTCGATTTTGCATACCTTGACAAGGCCACAGCCGTTGATTACATGAGCAAAGCGAATGGACAAGCGGTTCAGAGAGCAGGATTCTTAGGAGAGATGGGCACCTTCAGTCACAAGGCCTGCACACAGTATTTTGGAACAAAGCTGACCGCCGTACCCATGTCTTCGTTCAAGGCGATTTTTGAATCCATTAAAGAGGGTAAGACGAGTTTCGGTGTGGTGCCTTTGGAGAATTCTCTTGCCGGCAGCATACACGAAAACTATGATCTGCTTCTCGAGTATGACTTCAAGATTATCGGCGAGATCACACTCCGCATTATGCACCACCTGATTGGTCATCCCGAAGCCGAGATACAAGCTGTCAAGCGTGTATTTTCCCATCCTCAGGTATTCCAGCAATGTCGCCAGTTCCTAGACCGGCACGAAGAATGGGAGCTGGTTTCCGCAAAAGACACTGCAACTGCTGTCAAACAGATCAAAGAGGGGGGTGCTCTGACTGATGCGGCCATTGCCGGCAAAGAGGCGGCAGATATTCACGGAATGGTGGTTATGGAAGAGGGTATTGAAACCAATCCCAGAAACTATACCCGGTTTGTCATCATAGGCACCCAACAACTGGAAAACGGTCCACGGCACAAGTCTTCGCTCATCTATTCAACGGGTAACCAGCCGGGGGCCCTGTTTGAGACCTTGAAAGTGTTTGCCGACCATGGAATAAACCTGGTGAAGCTGGAGTCGCGTCCAATCCACGGAAAACCGTGGGAGTATATGTTTTATGTGGATGTTGAGTCAGATGTTGAGTCAGACTCTTTCAAGCCCGTACTCAGGA
>CAZCWQ010000009.1:42280-43738 GCA_964502365.1 uncultured Desulfobacterales bacterium
ATAACATCCCTGATATTGTTTATCCCGGTAAGGAACATCAGCAAACGCTCAAACCCGAGGCCGAAACCACTGTGCGGAACACTCCCGAACCTTCTGGAATCAAGATACCACCAGTAATCCTCCAGAGGGATGCCCATGTCCTTCATTCGCTCTTCAAGCAAATCAAGCCGTTCCTCACGCTGACTCCCGCCGATTATTTCCCCTATGCGGGGCACAAGGATATCCATGGCCGCAACGGTCCTGCCGTCATCGTTCAGTCGCATATAGAACGGTTTTATTTCTTTGGGATAATTGTAAACAATTACAGGCTTTTTGAAATATTTCTCCGTAAGATAGCGCTCATGTTCAGACTGAAGGTCTCTCCCGTAGTTAATCTCATACTCAAATGTCTTTTTTGACTTATTGAGAATCTCAACAGCTCTTTCGTAACTGATCCTCTCAAAATCAGAGGTTAGAATATTGTCAATTGTATTTGGCAGTTCCTTGTCAACAAATTCCGCAAAAAGCTCAATGTCTTCTGCGCAATCTTCTTGAACAACTCGTGCCAGATATTTCAGCATCTCCTCTGCAATATCCATGTTCCCATAAAGATTACAAAACGCCATCTCAGGTTCAATCATCCAGAATTCGGCTACATGCCTTGAGGTATTGGAATTGTCCGCGCGAAATGTGGGACCGAAAGTATAAACGTCACCAAGTGCAAGAGCGAACATTTCCGCCGACAGCTGGCCGGATACGGTCAACCCTGCTTCTTTTCCGAAAAAATCCACAGAATAATCGGCTTCCCCGTCAACGGTGGGTACATTTCTCATATCAAGTGTTGTCACTTGAAAAAGCTCTCCTGCTCCTTCACAGTCAGAACTTGTCAGTATTGGTGTATGAATGTATCTGAAGCCTCTGTCCCTGAAAAACTTGTGTATAGCATATGAAAGTTCGGATCTGATTCTGAAGGCAGCACCGTACTTGTTTGTTCTTGGCCGCAGGTGCGCAATGGTCCTCAGGAACTCATCGCTGTGACGTTTCTTCTGAAGCGGATAGTCCTCAGGGGCAATGCTGATTACTTCTATATTCTTTGCATGAATCTCCCATTTCTGGCCTGCTCCGGGTGATTCTACGAGACTGCCGGAAACTGCCACAGCGGATCCGGTAGTTAGCCGATCAATATCATCATAATTATCCATGGACCTGTCAGCAATGACCTGAATGTTTTTCAGGCAGGACCCATCATTTACCTCGATGAACGAAAATCCCTTTGAACCCCGCATTGTCCTGACCCATCCCTTAATGACAACTTCATCAACGGTAGTATCAGAGCATATGAGCTCATTGATCTTTATGCGTTTGGTCATCTGTCACCTTGTTCCAGGACATGTATGTTTTTCTTTTTGCATATATCCTTCAGGACCTTCGGCCAAACAGAGACGATAACCTCTCCAAAAGGCATCCCTAGTCAACGTT
>CAZCWQ010000009.1:43838-47864 GCA_964502365.1 uncultured Desulfobacterales bacterium
TTGCGCTTGAACCCGAATTCAGATATTGTGACAGTTCATGAAACCGATTCTTGCCATCGTAGGACGACCCAACGTAGGTAAGTCCACTCTCTTCAACCGAATGACGCGGTCGCGCAAGGCCCTTGTGGATGACTTTCCGGGCGTGACCCGAGACCGAATTTATGGGGATGCGCAATGGAACGATGTTTCATTTACTGTGGTAGACACAGGAGGTTTTTCCGAATTTGAGTCCGAACAGTTCGTGCCACTTGTACGATACCAGGTGATCCAGGCCATTGAACAAGCAGACGCCATTATCATGCTTTTAGATGGCCGTGAAGGGATCACGCCCGTGGATACGGATCTGGTTCAACGACTGCGTCAGTCGAGTAAGCCTGTATTTTATGGTGTCAACAAGATTGACGGGCCGAGCCATGAATCACTGCTGGCCGATTTCTCCATCTTGGGCGTTGAGCACTTGTATCCTATCTCTGCTGAGCACCGATACGGCATAGCCGATTTCATGGACGCCTTGACCGCGGTTTTGCCCAAAACTGCATCTGAACCAGCCTCCAACAGAATTAGGCTGGCAGTCATCGGGAGACCGAACGTTGGGAAATCCTCTTTGATTAATCGACTTCTGGGCGATGAGCGCTTGGTGGTGAGTGAACTGCCGGGAACTACCCGCGATGCCGTTGATACGGTTTGCAACGTTAGGGGCAAGGAATATCTCCTGATCGACACGGCTGGAATCCGCAGAAAGGCACGGGTTCGAGAAAAGCTGGAAAAGTTTTCCATAATAAAGGCCCTAAAAAGCCTGAATCGATGCCATATTGCATTAGTCATGATGGATGCCTTCGACGGGCTCACTGACCAGGATGTCCGTATTGCAGGATATGCGTGGGAAAGGGGGCGAGCATGTATCATCCTTTTGAATAAATGGGATTTGGTGGAAAAGGATTCAACAACAGCCAAGCGGCATGTGCAAGCGGTTAAAGATCGACTCAAGTTCCTTGGCTTTGCCCCAGTACTAACCATTTCAGCACTTACCGGCCAACGGACGCTTAAGATTTTCGACTGGGTAGAGACCGTGTACGATCAATATATCACGCGGGTCAGCACAGGGCGGCTAAACAGGATTCTTGAGACCATCGTTAGTCAACATGAACCCACTGTTTACCGTGGGAGGCGCATAAGATTATACTATGCCACCCAAACGTCAACGGCCCCGCCCACATTTGTTTGCTTTGTGAACTATCCTGAGGGAATTCACTTTTCTTACGAACGATACATGCTAAACCAACTTCGAGAAAGACTGGGTCTGGGCAAGACCCCTATGCGACTTGTGTTTCGAAAACGAGAGAAGAGATGAAGACAAGGCAGACAATACCCAAGCTGTGTTGCGGGTTACGAGTTGCGCGTTTTAACCTGTAACTCGTAACCCGCAACCCGTGACTTTGACTATGGACCTGTTTGATCAAGTTGAAAAAAAGATGGATAAGACAGCTCGTCCCCTGGCAGACAGGATGCGGCCCGGTAGGCTGGATGACTTTGTGGGGCAGACCCATATCCTTGGCAAGGACAGTTTGCTCCGTCATGCCATAGAGGAAGACCGTCTATTTTCAGTCATTTTTTGGGGGCCCCCTGGTTCAGGCAAGACGACCCTGGCCCGAATCATGGCCCACGAGACAAAGTCCCACTTTGAAGCCTTCTCTGCCGTGCTTTCCGGAGTCAAAGAGATCCGTGAGGTTATTGACAGGGCCACCTCATACCGCCGCCTTCATCAAAAAAGGACGGTCCTCTTTGTGGATGAACTCCATCGATTCAACAAGGCCCAGCAGGATGCTTTTTTGCCCCACGTGGAAAGCGGGTTGATCACACTCATAGGGGCGACTACCGAAAACCCGTCTTTTGAGGTGATTGCCCCACTTCTATCCAGGGCGCGGGTTATGGTCCTGAAGCCATTTTCAGGTGAGGACTTAACCGCCATTTTGAAACGGGCTATGAACGACGCAGAGAATGGTCTTGGAGCATTGTCGTTGAAGGTTGAACCGCAAGCCCTTGAGCACATAGTCTGGGCTGCTGATGGAGATGCACGAGCAGCTCTAAATAACCTCGAAGCAGCCGCATCTCTCGTTCAGAAAAGAGACGTGAGTAAGAGAAAGATTACCCATTCTATAATCGAGGCCGCCTTGCAGAGAAAAGCCCTGCGTTACGATAAGGCTGGCGAGGGACACTTTGACCTCATATCTGCCTTTCATAAGAGTCTACGCGGTAGTGATCCTGATGCTTCCCTTTACTGGTTGGGTCGTATGCTCATTGGAGGCGAGGACCCCCTATATATTGCCCGCCGAATGGTTAGATTCGCCTCTGAAGACATAGGGAATGCCGATCCACGGGCCTTGTCTGTTGCTGTTTCTGCTATGCAAGCCTTTCAATTTGTGGGCACTCCAGAGGGTGATCTGTCCTTGGCCCAAGCTGCTGTTTATCTTGCCACTGCCCCAAAGAGTAATGCGCTTTACTCTGCTTACGGGAGAGTGACCCAAGCGATTGGTGATACTGGATCGCTGCAAGTGCCGTTGCACATACGAAATGCTCCAACAAAGATGATGAAGGATCTTGGCTACGGCAAAGGATATAAGTATGCCCATGACTTTCCCGAGGCTTACGTACCACAGGCGTACTTGCCTGAACAGCTCAGCGGGCAAATCTTCTATATCCCCACAGACAGGGGTTATGAGAAGATCATTAAGGAAAGAATCGAAAAGTGGCGCAGGCTGCGAGATAAAAGGCACACGCGATAAGGCGCCAGGCAAAGGGTTGTTGATTAATTTGCCGTGCGCCTTGAGCCAAGGTTCTTCGGGCTCTGCCACTGGAAAACACCTCGCAACACTGTGTAGGAATATGTGTTATAAGCTATTAGACATTGTCATTGTAGACAGCGGAGGTTGAGCAGATGTTCGATTATCTGAGGCACACTTATGAAAAAATGGGGGCTGGCATTCTTTCAAAATGGGAGGCCATCTATCCTGTTCTTGTTAAGGCAATTGTTTTTCTGTTGTGCACAGTTATCGTTTGGGCCTTATTCAAACGGTTGGTGAAAAGGGTCCGGAAAAGGGTCCGGAAATACGAATTTATCCGTGACCACGATGAAATTTTTGGATTGGTTCAAAAGGCAGTTTTGTATGCCGTGGTTTTTGTCACCGGCATCTATATGGTAAATCTGTTCAGGATACCGATATTGGAAAAAGCCTTCTATGCAGCACTTATTATCCTTTTGGCCATCCCGGTGAAGGACTTTGCCTTGCTTGTTCTTAGTTATCTTGAAGACAACCTTGTCAAGAAGACCGACAGTAAGGTGGACGATGTAGTCTTTGATCTTCTTAATAAGTTCTCCGGCGTTATCATCCTGGCCGTTGCCATTTTACTCGCCCTTGACGTTCTGGGAATCAATGTGGTGCCGTTTGTGGCCGGGGCTGGTGTGGCCGGGATTGCCATTGGTTTTGCAGCCAAAGACACCCTGTCGAATCTCATAGCGGGCATCCTGCTTATCATCGACCGGCCCTTTGAAGTCGGTGACCGTATCGAGGTGTGGTCCGCGCCGAAGAGCTCGGCTACCTGGGGTGATGTCATCGATATAGGCCTTAGGGCAACAAAGATCAGGACCACGGATAATATTGTAATCATCATCCCCAATAATGAGATTATGATGCGCGATATTGTAAATTATACTACCATCTCAACGAATATCCGTGTCCGAATTCCTATCGGTGTTTCATATGATACCGACATCAGCAGAGCAAAGTCGGTAATACTGGAGGTCGCAAAGGCTGCGGAATGGGTCCAAAAGGATCCTCCCCCCAAGGTAGTGGTAAGGCAATTTGGCGAATCATCTGTGGATCTTGAACTTCGGGTATGGATCAAGGAGGCTCGAAGACGCATGGATACGATATCCTTCATGACGGATCACATTAAAGAGGCATTTGACAGAGAGGGAATCGAAATTCCCTATCCCAAACGGGACATAAGTATTGTAAGTTCAGGCTC
>CAZCWQ010000010.1:0-44714 GCA_964502365.1 uncultured Desulfobacterales bacterium
GGGCCGTTCGCTTCGCCCGGATGGGTACCCCAAAAACCTCATAATTGTCGCTTTCTGAGGTTCTGCAAAGCTCTCACAGCCTGTGACTGGCGGCTGACCTGGTAAAAAAGTTTTCGCAAACCCTATTGGAGCTGTGTTTTCAATCTCCACTCACCGTCACTGCCCCGTTCCCAAATATCTTTGTTTCGAAAAGACTCCGCCACCCTCCAGAACTCATCTTCGGAAATATCGATATATCTGCAGAAGGCGCGAATGTAACGTCGTGCGCATTTTCCATCATATTTTTTGACTAATTCAACCGCTTCTTCTCGGGTCATCAGTCCGGCTCGGATGGCCTGCGACGCATCATCCGTGGCTCTGGCAAATCCAAGCTTAAGATATTTGAGGAGTTGGTTGACATGAACAAGATCTTCATCGAGGTCTTCGAATATATTCAAAGCACCGATATCTCTCCTTGACACCTCCCTGATACTTAGCCCGTGTTTCATGGCGATCTCGGCATTGTTGAATGGATTGAAATCTTCGATGTAGTAACCCATGTAAACCAGTCTCATGTTCACGCGCTGCATCTCTTCATCACGGGGGAACGTGAACCAAATCAGATCTTTCTTTTTGACGCCGTTCCCGATGAACTCCTTTGGATCACCGCCTGCCAGCGTATTGTTATACTTGATCTTATTGGCATCGCCGTCCATCGATCCCCCGAGGTCACCTGAGGCGAGGGCGTTGTTTTCGCCGTAGAGGATAAGTGGAATCTTGTAAGCAATGGCCACCCTGGGGGAGGAGGCATACAGGGCCATCTCCGTCGTCTTTGCCCAATTGCCGTATTTGTAAAAGCCCCGTTTCATGAGTTCTTTCCATTTTTCCGGGCCGGGTCCAACAATTACCGTGTCAAATCCAAGAGAAATAAGGTTTGATATGTTCGCTGCTCCTATCTCAGATTGCTGTTGCGGGGGATACGCACACGATACCAAAAGAGGCTTCAAACTCAATTCATCTCTCGCATATAACGCCTGCCTCGTACTGTCTTTGCCTCCGCTGACGCCAATCAGACAGTCGTAATCACCACTGCTATGCCGCCTGCCCCATTCCGCAATTTCCAGCAACCTCTCCTTTCTTTCCTCCCAGTTCACATTCCTGTTTGCTTCTGCCACCCTACAAGGCAAACAAACGCCTTCTTCATCAAAGAGTACTCCCGGCCTGGTATTGGGAATTACACATTTTTTACAATATCTCACTTTATCTTTTCACCTATAAAAACCGCTTTTAAATATTAAAACGCAAATATTATTATCTACATTAATCAAGCATTCTTCTCATCCTTATTATTTTCTCTTAAAACCTCAAGAACCACGTTCTGTATTCTTTCATAATTCTTACCGTCGTCATGATAATTACATTCTTTCTTCAATCTTTCCCAATTACAGTCAAAACCCTCAAAATTCTTTTCAAGTCCGTCAAAAACCTTTAGAAGGTCCTGCCCTTTCCGCAGTATAAAATCTTTTCCAAAACCTTCAAAATAATATTTTGACACGCCAATAAAATCAAAAGAAAATACTTTTCGGTTAATGGCAATCGCCTCAAATATACTGAAGGAGACCGAATTACTTATCACCAAATCAGAAACAGCCATTAGTTCATGGGTCGTAAAGTTTCTGAGGTCTATAATAAAACGTTTATCTTTTTTCCCCAAATCCTTGAATTTGCTAAGATGGTCATACCTTTCCAAATCAGATGCTCTCCGAAATCTCATAAAAAGATTGAAATCTGTTTTCTTTTTAGTAAGCAGCAAAAAACCCTCGTAGATTTCATTCCATTGCTTTTCCCAGTTCAGTCCGCCCCCACCTCCAAGTACCGCTGTAACAGTATATTTTCTTTTCGAATAAAGCCTTTCAATCTTTTTTTTTAAGCGAAAAAGGTTATTCCTTCTTTTTGCCAAATCGACCATCCAATCAATGTTTATCCTGCCCGTTTTTTCCAGACGTAGATTATTCCAATAAGGGCTGAACGTTTTCACAATAAGTTCGCTGTAAACAATATATCTATCCACATGAACAAAACTCAATTGCGGAAAATCATAGGCGTTAATATGATGCTGCAGCCCTATTGTCTTTCTTCCTTTTTCATTACAGACAATACCCGTTATGATGTGGTCCACATTATAATCATCACAGACTATTTCTACCTTGTAATCCAGATTTTCGCATTCCATGAGTTTATTCTGATATGCCCATAGTGCCATAGCACTCAATAAACATGTGTAATACTGACTGTTCCCGGCGAAAAGAACCGTACAAAACGCTTGCCACACCATATAAATTTGTATACCAATAATCCTAACCATTAACGCCATATTGAAATTCAATTTTCTAATGTCAACATAAGGTATACCCTTCCTATCGGTGGCCTGCCTATAAGCCTTTTCTTCCTTGGCATCCCTTTTCCATTTCCCAAACACATGCACTATACTTCCTATAGGCAGCCTTTTGTTGTATAGATACTCGTCTGACTGCGTTCTTTTAACACCTCGGCTGACCACATCACCTGTATAAATTCCATAGATGCAAGGTAATGAAACATCGAATTTTGTCTTTCTTAGAGACCTTTTGAAGGATATATTCCTAATCCGCAGCAATATAAAAAAAATAGGTGTCATGATAAAACACAAAGCAAAAACAATTTTCAATAGGCCACATCGTAACCTGTTTATGTTGATCACCCCCGGTAATATGGCATCCACCAGGAATTTCTGCGCAGCTGAATTCTGTATAAGATATGACGTTTCATTGTTTGACGGAATGATAAACAGTCGTTCTCCCGTCTTTAAATTCGATAACAGGCTTTCTGCACAAGCAAAAAACGCAGATCTGGAGGCGAATTCGTTTACTATTTCGAACTGGTAGTACTTTACAAGGTTTTCATCCCTGATTATGTTGTATAGTGCCTTATAGACTGTCGTTTCTTTCAGCACTATTTCCTTACTAGCTATTGCCCCGATAGCCTCTTTGTTCATTGCCCAGTTATGCTTTTCAATAATCTCGCGAGGCATTTCTTCAACTTCTGCATTCTTGTTTAGAAACCTCACCACCTTTTTCACTAATGTTCCCATTTTGGGCAAAAGACGCGATCTCAATAAACGAGGATAAATCTTCCAGTGAAAATATACCTTCTCGGCTTTTTTGATATGTTGTAGAAGCAACAATATTTGCATCAGAGAATACGTTTCAAAAAACAGAATATTTTTCATAAATAACTGTCTAAGATTTTTCGGATTTCGTTAGACCAACTCGCCGGTCCAATTCCGTTGTCCATTTGTCTACCCATTCTTCATCCCGCATTATAAATCGCACTTCGAAGAAGTCCCTGGCCTGCTTTACTTTTGATGAATTCCACCACTCTCTTGGATTATCTAGAACCTTAACAAGCTTGGTCGCTGCTTCTTCTGGGCTAAAATAGGCCACACCTGCTTCATGAAAGTTATTGATACATAGCTGAGCAATGTCTGTAAATTTCCAAAGTTCGAGGTCACAAAATAAAATGGTGGGACGATCCAGGGCCAAAGCCTCCAGAAAAGTCGTTTGGAAATTATCTGTCACAATCACCTTGCATTTTTGCAAGCGGTCCCGAAAAGGAACCATATGGCTGTCAAATCGAAGTTTTGGAAAGAAATCCGATAGCCTCGCTCTATTTGACCATCCAAAATCTTCGGGATAAAGTCTTGCGAGAATTTTATTGTCAAGCCCCGGAGGTAGGGCGGAAAAAAAGCGCACTTGCCACTCAATGTATCTCTTTATTTGGGATCCCTGTGGGCAGAATCTGAAATATTGTAAGTATCGAGCAAACATGGTACCAATGAAAACTGCTTGCTCCTTCTCGTATACGTTATGTTTTTCGTGCGAGGCCATTCTAAGTGAATGCATCTTTGGATCCGGCATGGGAATCGTTTTGACCAACTTGTTATCCCTCCAACCCCATGTATAGTAAACATCCGAACACTCCATAACATGGACGTCGCCGGCAGTATACTTATTAATCCCGCTTGCTCCCCCATGTTGTACACCACAAAGCACTGCCCCTTTTTCAGCTTTTTCCGCTGCCAAAACCTTGAAGTGTTCATTAGACGTCCAGCCAAAAGAAGATACAACGCCTCGTATGTTGCCTTTCAAACACCTGCAGGCCGCCCTTTTTACATTTTCAAAACCTTCCAGATAACTTAAAGGAAAATTTACTGCCAGGGTCTTATATAAGATAGTGATGAACTCATCCCGAGAATCACTGTTTTCAACTTTTCCCAGAGCCTTTCTACAACTCCAATTGACCTTTACATTTTCAGATCCACTGCTATATTTTCCTTCATTAATCGCCGGCCATATTTTAAATCTGGAAGCCCAACATAAGCGCCATATATCTGTCTGTTCAAAGTGCAGATCACATAGAAGAACCGGCTCTTCGAAGGTCATCAATCTTAGTGCAAGGCCATAAGCTTTCTTTAAAGCAATTTTCGTCCGTCTTTTTGAATTTATAATTTTGTGTCTTTGTTTCTCGTTAGAAAAGGAACGTGAAGAAAAAGAATAACCCATCAAATCAAACAGATGAGAAAATATTTGCAGGTTGTATGTATCGTCCGCCAACTTGCAAAAAAAATCATAAAAATCGCATGGCGTAGTGTAACTATCCTTCGCGAGGACAATTGTATCCAAATCACGGTATTTTTTGAGGGCTAGTTTTATATATGTATACCTATCATAGAGTGCATGTATATAGTATAGTAACCATGGGCCAACAATGATGCGCCAATATCGATTACTAAATGATACCTGATGTAATGCATTCAAGCGAGCTGCAAGGAAATCAAGTATAACTTCATAAACATTTTCACAGTATGCAATCGCCTCTGCAAGGCGCTCTCGATCATCCCATGGACAGTCCATCATTTCATAAGACAAAGACTCCCATTCATGACGCATGTCGTACTTTAGACACCACTCGCCCAGAAAAAGAAGAGGGCTGTTTTTTTTCCAAAAACTGGATATTGCAGTCGTTGCTAAAAACAAAATTCTAATCCATTCCGTATCTTAAGATATATTTTTTCGTCGAAAAATATCAGGACAGATATGGTACGAGGATATCCACAGGGCGAAGCAAACGAGGATCTTCTTCCCATCCACACATTTGTATTGCAAGGTCAAGATGCTTTGATAGCTTTTCTAAGTCTTCTGGATAGTCCACATCTAGCTTTACATTCGGGTAAGCAATCTCTGAAGGGGCAGAAAACGTTTTTATAACAAATTCCTCCATTTTATCCCATACATACGAGGTAACGTGTTCTCGGTATCGCCTTTCCGTGCATAGGGTATTTAATCTCTCCAGCACCGCTCGGGAAAAAATTTCGGCCCCAAATCCATCTGGATACTGGTTATCCATTTTTTCGAGATGATTGAAGGCATAATCCGCCCTGCTTTCTAGAAAATAATTTACCAAACAGTCTATCTCAGAAGGATCAACGTATGGATTGTCCGCACATATTCTAACGATGACATCAGCCTTTGATTTTCGGGCGGCTTTAATGAAACGATCGAGGACATCGTCGTCCGATCCCCTGACAACCGTTATGTTATAATTTCTTGCCGCCTCCTCCAATACATCGTTTTCTCTTCCTAGAGGTATTGCCAAAATGACGCCGTCAAGTTTAGTAGAAGAGCATACACGAAAAAGAACCCAATCTATGAGCCTGTAGTCTCTTAACAAGGCTACCATCTTGTTGGGAAATCTGCTCGATCCCATTCTTGCCTGGATGATGCCCACGGCTTTTTTTGTCCCGGCCTCGTCCCTTTTTATATCGCTCCATGAAAGAATGTGGTCTTCTTCAAAATTTTTCTTGGCGATCGTACCAACAATTTCATCAAAATTATCTGCAGTAATACCAGTTCCCGGTCGCTTACACACAAGTATTTCCCTATCCAACACGTCCCCAGCCTTCACACTATGCCTTAATACGATACTGCGACGCGCATTTAATCGTGCTGGCTTCTCGGATTCAAGAGGCCGTTTTTCCCGTTTTCCATTTAGCTCCATCAGGACACGAATTCTTTTTTTGAAAGTAATAAGGTCATTAATATCCATGGCATGGTAATGATCATTACCTGGCAATACCTTATCATAAGTAAAGTGCTTTTCTAGTATGAAAGCGCCTTTCATGTATGCCGTGGCCAATACTTCCATGTTAGGATCTGGAACGGTATGATCGGAGTATCCGATAATATAATCCGGAAATGCAGCCTTCAGGCTATCGATCATTCCCAGATTGGCGTTTTTCGTTTGTGTGGGATAGTTGAGGACACAGTGTAATAGAGCAATTTCATCGCAACCTGAACCGTTCAAAATATCCACTGCTCGGGCAATCTCTTCGAGAGTTGAAGCGCCTGTGGACAACATGACCGGTTTTTGGGTTGCTGCAATTTTTTGCATAAAAAGAATATTGGTTATATCGGCTGACGCAATTTTAAAGCATGAAACAAGAGAGTTTAAAAAGGATATGGCATTGTCATCAAAAGGAGTACTCAGGAAATCAATTCCCTTTTTTTTACAATAAGCGGCCAAAATTCCATATTCCTCTTCTCCGAACTTATCGTATTTGCTAAACAACTCGTATTGGCTTCTAGTAGGTTCCTTTGAAGTATCCCAATAGGCAGGGCTCTTCCTGGCAGCCAATGATCCTGCCTTGTAAGCTTGAAACTTCACTGCATCGGCGCCCCCCTCTTTTGCCAATTCTATGAGCCGTTTTGCCGTATCTATGGACCCTTCGTGGTTCACTCCAATCTCTGCAATTATATATGGGGGGGTTTCCTCGCTGATAATTCGGCCATTGAAACTGAAGCGTCTCACGGATTCATCATCTCCTCAATTCCAGTAGCGTTTCCTTAATCGCATTGACCATGTATCCTATCTGCTCTTCGATCAGCCAATGATGGAATGGAAAGGACACCATGTTGTCAAAGAACTCGTCAGTGTTGGGACAATTGGCCTCACCAAATCCTGCCTTGACAAACATCGGATAACGATACAAGGGATAATACTGGACTATGACTTTTACTTTGTGCTTGAACGCCATGAGTTCCATGAAATCGTCTCTCGTTTTTCTAGACCGCGCAGCTTCATACCGTGCAGCCAAGAGATGAAAGACGTGTTCACACCCTTCTGGTATATGCTGAAATACCATCTCGGGAAACCCCTCTAGTGCGCGGATGATTTCCAATCCCCGCGCGTTCCGCTCAGCGTTCATTTGGTCCAAACGTTCCAACATCTTGCTTCCAAGAGCACATTGGACCTCGCCGATGCAAAAGTTGAAAGGCCATATCCCATCCCAGTCGAAATCCACGTTTCCCATTGCAGGAATCCAGTACCGACTGCGGTCATAGTCAAAGCCGCACATTCCATTATGTCTAAGGCCAGGCAACACCTTGGCAAGGTCATCATTTCGGAGCGTCAGCATACCCCCTTCGCCAAGAGTGGACATGTTCTTATGAGTGTGAAAACTGAAACATCCAAAGTCACCGATTGATCCTGCGCGGCGGCCCTTATATCGCGCCCCAGGAGCCTGGGCGACATCTTCCACAACGATTAGACCGTGCTCTTCAGCCAAATCCATTATCGGGTCCATGTCTGCCACCAAGCCATATAGATGAACGACCACAATGACTTTCGTTTTTTGGGTCACACAGGCACTGAGGGTTTCAGCAGTCACAACCCGTGTGTCTGGATCAATGTCTGCCCAAACAATTTTCGCACCAGTACGGCAAAAGGGAATGGCAGTGGCGGCAAAGGTATGGGCGGGTATAATGACTTCGTCCCCTGGTCCGACTCTCGACAAAATGGCAGCGAGCTCCAGTGCAGCCGTACAACTGGAAACGGCAAATGCATATTTACAATCGATATAGTCTCTAAATTTTTTCTCGAATGCGTCCTGATATCTTCCCTGGGTGAGCGGATCAGCCTCCCGCATGGCCTCCACCACAATAGACATTTCATCTTCCGTGTACTGCATCCCTCTGCCACTCCAAGGGACGATAGGGTCTAATAAATCCTTCATCTGTCCGTCTTTGTTTACTCCCTCAGCTGTGCTTATCTACCAATATTCTTTTGTATTTTTCCATTCTTGCCTTGTCGTTCGTCATGTTGTTTTCGTGCCGTCTATACCGATATAATGGTAGTTTCACCCGATCAATCTTGTACTTTTTCAAAAATCGAATCCGTAAATCCTCATCCTCGTGGACCAAAAAATCTTCGTCGTAAAGACCAATATCAATTAATTGTTCTATCCTAAACATAATGCCACAGGCTATAGGCTCTTCGAGAAAGTCTTTGGTTACAAGGATATTTTCTGAATCGTCTACACAAAGGTAATTGCATGCTATGGCGTCCATATGAGAATTCATCCTCAGGTGCAGAGAGAGAATGTTGAGAAACTCGTAGTTTACGTAATCGTCTCCATCCACCCTAACAATGAATTGTCCCAAGGCACTTCTGACACCGTTATTTAGGGATTTCGGCAATCCCATTCTCTCTTGGTTATCTATAAGGCGGATGTCTTCTTTAAAAAGCTGAAGGCCAAAAAGCGTTCGATCTGTGCTCGCATCGTTAACCACGATAATCTCATATTTTTCTCTTGGTATAGACTGATTCAGCAATGACCTTAAGCAACGCCCAATGTAACGCTCAACGTTGTACGCTGTTACAAGAACAGAGATGAATGGATGTTCAGTCATGTCTTCCTATCCCACGCCCAGTTTTTTCAAAATTTTCTTTATTTCTACCTCACCGAAAGGAACAGGGTTCTGCTCAAGAGCAGCGCCTAGGGTTGTTGTCTCACTGATAAATTTTGGCAAATCTCCTTCGCCAATGCCCCACCGACCGAGATCACCTGGCACACGCAGCTCTTCCCACAGATCGAACATCTTCTCCAAAAATTCCCTCGCCTTCTTTTCCCTACTACTCGGTTCGTCACCATCACCGAGGTCATCAAGAATCTCAGCATAATCATTGGAACCCTGTTCAATGTTGTGTTCGACAACGTGGGGCAAGAAAACTGCTCCCCCTAACCCGTGTGGCGCCCCATGCAGTACACCCAGAGGGTATGACATGGCGGCAGCTGGTCCTGTCCCCGAATGCATTAAGGCAATCGCAGACAGAAAGGCCCCATACATCACCTCTTCTCGATATCGCGCGTTATCAGGCTGCTGCACTACACGGGTCAAAGACATCAAGACCCTTTGGACCCCCTCCCTAGCAAACATCCGGGCCATACGATTTGTCTTCCTTGCTACAAATGCTTCCACGCCATGAACAATACTGTCGAGGGCCGCTGAGACTGTTGGTCCTTCAGGGCACGATATCGTCAATTCCGGATCAAGAAGAGCATAAGTGGGCTGAACCGCGTCGCCATTGATACCCATCTTACGCTTCTCTTTCGTATCAATGAACGAGGCGTTTGGTGTAATCTCGCTTCCAGTGCCAGCAGTAGTAGGGATGGCCACAATTGGCAAGACAGGCTCTGTCATTCGGTCGAAACCGCGGTAATAGATTGCAGGCTCTGGATTCGTTGTCAATACAGCCATTCCCTTTGCCATGTCCAACGCACTGCCCCCACCAATCCCAATGATGCCATCAAGTTCTTGTTCAAGAAATAGAGGTCTCATTTCCTCGAGTGCATCGTATGTGGGCTCCGATATCTGACAATAGCCCACAACCACCCTGGAAACTGCCCTCTCCACGGAAGCGTGCAACTCAGTGATCATCGGAAGCTTAGCCAGGTTATGATCAATGACAAGGCCAACGTTGCTCCAGCCTAGCTGTGCAATAACGTTTTCTAACACTCTCCTTGATCCACACCCAAATGACACTTTCGTGCTCAAATGGAACTCAAACATTCTCTTGATTCCACTGTCATTTATGAGCCTTTTCAAGCGCCCAACCCACCAAAATTAACGCATACCGCCTTGAAACCTAAATTTCCCGCGCTACTCCTTTTCCTCGGGAATTATTTTCCTTTTTCTATTCCATGGATTTGTTTTGGCACCAGACAGGGATACCTTCTTTTTGCACAAAAGCGTGCTCGTTCAACCCTATGGGCTTAGCGGGAATCCCGGCTACAATTTCCGACTCTTCTACATCATGAATAACTACGCTGTTTGGAGCCACAACAGAATTACTATTGATTGTTATTGGGCCAAGCACCGTTGCGTTGGCAAAGAGCGTGACATTATCCTTTACTCTCGGATAACCACCATTCTTGACCCCAAATAGAATGTTCTTAAAGAGATGACAATTTGTACCGATCTTCGTATTTCCCCCGATCACAATACTCTGTGGATGGTGTATGAAAAGGCCGGGTTTTATGTCAGCCAAATGGCTCGCCTCAAAGCCAGCATTAAGCGTAAAGTTTAGACGTGCTATAGTCTTTTCTGCCAAATCAAAGAGCCGGAATGACACTTTTCTTAGAATTCCTCTATCCTTCTCCTGATACTTTTGGCTTTTCGCGTATGTAAATTGTTGGACTCTAAAAAGTACAATGGCACAATACGCGGGCTGAACCAGCATGTAGTAGAGATATTTATAAAGATGTCTTAATTTAAATGGTCCTGTACACTTCCGGTATTGATCGTAAACGAACGCCTCAGTGATATGCGTGCACAAATGCTCAGGCACCCTTTTGCTTGTATGGCCTTCTGCCCTTCCAGCCTCAAGGACTCCTTTTTCATCGATTTCCATATTGTCACCCTGGCAGCCTGCTGACCTGGCAAGCAGTCAAGGCTATAGTGATAAATCTTGCCATACAAAACATCTAGCGTTGAACATCTTACATGAATCGTTTATATTCAGACCTTTCTATAAAGATACATGGCCCAAAAGGGCCCGTTCTGCCGCAGGGCTCTTATTTCCTGCCCTAGGCAAACCATCAAAGGCCAGAACTGCCATTAGAATATAAACTACTGTGTTAAACCCTACCCTGAACATCGAAGGGAGATGGAATAGCGATATGAAGACCACTATCAGCACTAGAATTATACCCGCCAGTTCCTCCCTGGCACCCGGCCTTTTGTCTCTCCGCAACCGAACGAGTGCCACTGTCATAGGGACAATGCCCATCATGAGAAGAAGGAAAAGCCCTACTATCCCAACTTGTTCAAAGAATTCAAGGTACTTCGTGTCAGAATAGGATGAGTGTATAAAAGTCTTTTCTTGTAACTCCGCCTCAAAGAATAGTTTTGTCCATCCGCTCGTAGAAAAACCGCTCCCGAACAGCCAATGAGAGAAGGAGCTCTTCGCCTCTGAACGACCTGATATCAAGGCCGCGCCGAAGTCATCTTCTGAAATGTAGCTCTTCCTTGTTACTCCCTCGGTTATGATAGGTTGGAATTTAACAACCCTGTCGCCTCGCGGCATTAGTTCCTCTTCTCTGTCACCCCCCTTCAGTACGACACCATCAAAATATACCGTCCCAGATCCTTTTACAATCAGTAACACTCGAAGAAATGGAGGATATCTCCCCAGTTTCTTGTTCACCTTGATGAATTCCCATCTCCCCTTGCCTGTGTGATAATGAGAAGACTTCCTGGACTCCCCATCGTCAACTATTATCCTCGCCTCAGACGGGCCAAAGGCCTTCACCCAGGCCCCTACACTCACTTCTTTTCCTCCGAACCTCTTGGCATCTGCTATTCCCCTTTCTAAAAAGGCCCCCTTGGCGCCAGGAGTTACAGCCGCACTGCAAAAACCGACTCTTTTTACCTCCCTGTCCCAAAGCATTCTGGCTTCTTCCCCATGCAGGGTCCACCCGTCAGGGAAAAAGGCCCCTTCATAGATCTCCACGGCCTTTTCTTTCGGAACGTTGTCCATTAACGATTCGACCCTATACCTTTCCTGGTCTACCAAGATAACACCGTCAAAATAGGCTGTGCCTGGTTTTCTGACTTCCAGGTCTATGAGCAGCTGGGTACAATATTTATCAACGATTCTATGGACTGATATGAACTCCCACCCTCCGCCACCTGGATGGTAAGAAGAGTAGCTTCCCCCTTTACCATCATGGACCTCAATCACGACCTGCGATGGAATATCTGCTTTCACCCAAGCTCCAACCATGATCTTCCGTCCTCTGAGACGCTCATAGCCCATGTAGTACTTCCTTAATTCTGCTGTTTCACTCACATGAGTGATAGCCGCACTGTAGATACCGACTCGCCTAATCTCACTCTCCCTTTCAAACTGTGAACTCCCACCTGTTAGAATCCAGCCGTCCTTCGTGTATGCCATGCCCTGGATCGCTCTAATCACTTTCCCGTCGCCATACAAACCGGACTTTTCTCCTATGTCTCTGAGATCAAATGCTACGGCCCTTGCAAGATTAGCAAACCCCCGTCGAAAAATAAATTTTGAATCCTTAATGATGGCATATCTAGCTCCAGGGATGGCAAAATTTGAATAGAGGCCCAAGACCACAGTGAGCGCCGCAGCTCCAATTGTAAACCTCAGCCAGGAAGGACGCAGCAGTAAACCCGCCGTCAAATATGTAACGATAAGCAGAACGAGAACGGTCCTTGACGTCCAAAAAATTGACAGTAACAAGAAAAGCAATAGAGTTAAGTATGGCAAGCCCTCCCTCAGGGTCCTAGCAGCTATGAGACGGGGAAGCCATAGTGCCCACCCGAGAAGAAGAAACAACCCGCTCATGTGAGGCATATACATAAAGCCCAAGGGGACATATTTCCCTTCAAAGAAGGTTCTTTCACCTTCAGGCGCATAACCAAAATTCTCGTACAAATGCCCTACCCATGGCATTTTGTCAGGATCCACTCCAATATAATTCAAAAGGTAGTTTTCAATCACGACCTGCATATTGGCCAAAACAAAGGCAACTGTAAACCCGACAAGAAGATGTGTCACGTGCTTCCTTGATGCAATCGAATATCGGGCTAAAAAGTAGATGAAACCCATAATAAAATAGTAACGATATCCTTGCACCCCAGCAAAAAGCAATCCCCGCAAAAGATAAGTACGACCTGCCTCGAAAATCCCATATACCAAGAAGGAAACAACCACCAGGTCAAGAAGCTTTATGGCCCCTTCTCTAAGCCGCATAGCCCGAAAATACAATATAAAGAACGCAACCAAGATTAATAGCATCGGAACAACTAAGAGGAAGAGGTTTTGGTTGACTAGTAGTTTGGGAAAGACTGACAAACCCGTATCGAGGAAAAAAGACGATATCATACCAAAAGCAGATTCTAAGAAGACAACATAGAAGATTGCTACAAGGGAAAAACCAACTAAAATGACCCCCCTTTTCGTTATCCCTTTTTCTACGATTAAGCTCGTCATCTCGCGGGAAACAATAGACATGATCATAGTACCGGAAAGGAGATAGGGCCAGAGAAAGAACAAAGGGCTCCCGCTAGACGATTCTCGAAGTATTGAATAGAAGGGAGTAAGTATCGCCAGAACCATCAGCCCAATATGCAGCCTCTTGAAACTGACCACAAGACAGAACAGTACAAAGATAGCAAATACTATAGAAAAGACTTCTCTACTCATCAGCCAACAATTGTTTCTGCTTGAGACCTCAGCAATCCTACAGACATATCTAAGGGTCCTGAGAACTTTGCGGAACCGAAGCTATACAATCAGAAATCTGGCTAGTCTTTCAAAGGTCTCGAGACTATAACACCGGGGTTTTATAATCATCCCCTGAATATGTCCGCATGCGTTTCCGCCGTGCCGATGGGCTGCTCAAATTTGCTTAGAAAGAGTAATCTGTCACCGATATTGAAGGTCTCCCCGCAGCAAGCAGCTGGGAATGCGCTCGCTTATGCGGTTCAACACGGGGCCTTTGTACCAAGGCAATCCTTATGCCCACTTTACCTTACGATAGATTTGGTCCTGTTTGATTCTTTCTTTGTTTTTCATGACCGCCTCCATCATCTCGGTCAGGACCTTATCAGTTAAATAGTGCGGTTTGAGGCCAAGTTCATAAAGACCAGTGCTCTTGGGATTGTAATAATGTTCCTCAGCCTCTTTCCTGGGATTCTCCATTTTAGTAATCGCGACATCTAGGCCAAGTTGTTTACCAGAACGTTGAACTTTCTCAGCCAATTCGTTCACAGTAAAAGTCTCAACAAATTGATTAAAAATACGCAACTCACCCGGTCCGGGAGGATTTTCTAATGAAAGTCGAACACAATTCAAAGTATCCTTGATATTTAAATAACCTCGAGTTTGACCGCCTTTACCAAAAACGGTGAGAGGATGACCTGCCACCGCTTGCACAACAAAGCGATTTAGCACCGTCCCGAAGAGTTCGTCATAATTAAAAAACGGCAAAAGGTTCCCATTGTCAGCGTTTTCTGAGGTGAAAATACCGTAAACCGGTCCTTGCATAAGATCGGTAACACGGATGCCCCATACACGGACATAAAACCACAGAAGATCGGTGTCCATAATCTTGGTAGTGTGATAAAGGCTGCCACCTTGCCGAGGATAAAGAAATGTATCCCGTCTACCCTTATGCTCCAAGTCCAGCCAACCTTCTTCAATATCAATGTTCGGTGTTCCGTATTCACCCATAGTGCCCAGCTTGACGATGTGTGCCTCAGGGCAGAACTGTCTCACTGCAAAGATCACGTTTGCGGTAGCACTTAGATTGTTCTGGAGCGTAAGCATGGCTGCTTTACGATTGAGCATTGAATATGGAGCAGCGGGTTGTTCGGCATAGTGAACGATGGCCTCAGGGGTAAATGCCTGGAAAACTTCCCTGACAAACTCCCACTCTGTCAAGTCTCCAATAAATACGGGGAGCTTATAACCTGAAACAGATTCCCAAATTCCAGCCCTTTCTTCTAGATTCGGCACTTCAAAAAGCGATTCAACATTTTCCTCCCGACAAAGGCGCCTGCGCAAATAGTTATCTACTACTGCAACTTCATGCTCTCTGGATGTAAGATGCATAGCTGTGGGCCAGCCGAGGTAGCCATCACCGCCGAGGATCAAGATTCGCACGCAACAACCTTCCTAGAATATAGAGCCCAGGAGATTACCCAGGCCAGTAACGTTCAGCTGGATGGTATCTATCACTTGGGTCTTCTTCCAGCAGACTGTTTTCATTTAGAAAATGTGTTAATTGGTCCTTAGTGAGAGGGTACTCATTTCCGGAATGATAAGGTCTTTTCACGTCCTCTGACACAACATCGACGTATTCATAAAGGATGTTTCTATGAATAGATGTGAAGGCAGGCAGAACCACAAAGTAACGACTAAGCTCCCATGCTCTCCTCGTTTCTTCGTAGTTCATCAATTCTTCATACATCTTCTCGCCAGGTTTGGACCCAACGGTTTGAATCTCAATATTGTCAGATCCATGCCCGTACAAAGGGGCCAGCTCACAGATCATGACTTCTGCCAAATCCCTGATTCGGATTACTGGCATTTTTGTTACAAACACTTCGCCGCCACGGGCAAACTGGGCGGAATCAATAACAAGCCGAACTGCATCTCTTATGCTCATGATAAAACGCGTCATTTCAGGGTCTGTCAGGGTAACTGGGCCGCCTTGCCGTATCTGTTCACGAAAAATCGGGATAACGGAGCCTCTTGAACCCAGCACGTTACCGAAACGGGTGGACGCAAATAGAGGACCGAGTCCTCTAACGTTGCTGTTGGCGGCAGTCATCAGTCGCTCACCCATCAGTTTAGAAGTCCCCATTACATTAGTCGGGTTTACTGCCTTGTCCGAGCTCGTGAAAACAACTCTCTCAACATGATTATCACACGCGGCAGAAATCACATTCTGAACCCCCAGTATATTCGTTTGGACTGCTTCAAACGGGGACCGTTCACAAAGGATGACATGTTTGAAGGCGGCAGTGTGAAACACCACATCAATGTCTTTCATTCTCCTGCAAAGCTTCTCCCGGTCACGAATATCTGCCAGAAAAAAGCGGGCGTTGCGATACTCACAAAACTCCTGTTCTAAGAAAAGGAGTGCGCTTTCGTTGTTATCCAGGCCGACCAGTTCGCCAACCTCATACTCCCTCAGCAACTGACGAGCCAGCTCGCGTCCCACTGTGCCACACGCACCCGTGACAAGAATTCGTCTTTCCTTGAAGAAACCGCTCATTTTATTTGTCTGAGATAATCTGAGGCCTTTACATAACCACGACTTGTTACATAGCATTCCTTAATCAAAATACGCACGTCGAACGGACGTCTCAAAATCGACTCGTCTCGCTTCGTTTCTATAGAAAATTACGATACCCTCGGTGATGATCTTTCCGGTTATCACGATCTTATGTGCTCACCTAGTTTGGTCAACATGCATAGCTCCGGACACCGTTGAATTCTTTGAACAGGCATCTCCTGTGGCCTGGCCGATCCGTTTACCTGCCATTTCTGGCAACCCCCGTGAGGGCCTCATTTTCACCACCACACCCAGGGTCTCCATTTCCCTGAATATGTCTGCATATTCTTCCGGCATACAAATGGGCTTTTCAAATTGGCTCAAACAAAGGATCCTGTTGCCAATATTGAAACAGCGTTCGATTGCCAAATGGAGAAAGTCTTCAGTACTCCACAGCATTTACGAGATTCCTATCTCCCTTTCGCTTCCATCAGATATTTTAAGTCCTCAAGATCCTTGTATCGACGTGCCGCTTCCTTGCTCTTTATCAAGTCATCGATGCCGATAAAATAGACGGCGATGTTTTTGTCTTTGACGTGTACTGGTTCCATTTTTCTGTTCAACCAGACTTCGTGAAAATCGAGAGCGTCGATGTGATTAAGTAGATCAAGTCTGTTTGGCGGCACGCCGAATTGTATCATCATGCCCGGTTCAAGCAGTTCTTCTTTACTTTGAATCCCCGGGACATCGCCATCCCAGAATTCCAACAACGCCTGAAACAACTTGTCAACATTTTCTTCGGTGTTTTCATAGAAGAAGTCCACATCTCCCGTAAGGCGAGCGTAGCCATAGTAGATGACGGCTTCACCGCCCACGATGACATACCTGACCCCATATCTGTCCAACAAAACGAGAAACTCCTGAATGTCTTCAGTAAAGTGTTTAGCCTTCATGCCTTCTTTCGTACGAGCCTCGTCTGTCTCACATCTTGCACATTCCTTCCATAAACCCTTTCTTTCAGCTGTCTAGCTATCCGTTGCCGTTCATCTGGTGTCAACTGAACGTATTGGAGGATGTCTTGTCTTTCTGCCTCGTCGAATTTCTTTGTTTTAAAATAGACGCGTTCCATCATACTTCCTTATTCTGCGTTACCCTTTTGAAAAATTGAAGGGCCAGAGTGTTGGCTTCTCTCTATCTGCTTGCTCAAAAGAACAGCATTAGTTGTACCGAAAATAGCGTGGTACGCTTTATTCACAGCAGCTCGATATCTTTCCAGTTTCAGCAGTTAGTTCCTTGGCCGTTTCCAGACCTCTTCGGCGCTTTCTATTCTGACAATGATAAGAACCCCGGTGGCTTTTTCCATAGACCTATACCGTCCTTTTCAATCGCGTTGTATAGTGGGTCTTTGTACTTCTTGGGGCAGATCATGTTTATCCTCCCATGAATAGGCCGCTCCTCAAGCACAAAACCAAGGCCTTTAAGTGTTACCTGCCCGTTGATGCAACAGCAATCAGGGTTCCTCTCTACTCAAGCACGACCACTTTGCGCCGAGAAATCCCCTGTGCTAATACTTTCTTCATAACGTCTTCTCTGGAACCTGTCACAGTAATGAGAATCATGTCGAAGGAAAACGACCCAAGACTTGTAGGATCTTTTACTATGCTTCCCAAGAATTTGTCGCCCACTTTTCGATCATCTACCACAGCCACTAACTCTATTGGTGTCTCATGCAAACATACGAACGCTATCTCAGCAAGCTCGTTTGCACCATAGAAAACCAGCCGACCTATGCCTGATTCAAGAAGTTGGTCAAAGAGTTTACACAGTTTTTGGCGTGTCTCCTTGTAAAAGCGGTAGGATTGCTGGACGTACTCGTAGGTGAGCCGTGTCTTCTCGGCAGCGCCCTTGGGCGTAAGGACGTACTTGACACGGTTCTTGGGAATCGTACTAATCTTAAAGTAGCCTTTGTGGGCAAGGCGCTTGACAAAGGAATTGACTAGGCCGAGGGACACGTTCAGCTTCCTGGCCAGATCTCTCTGGCTCGGGATGTGGTCACCCTCGATCTCTTCGAGGATCTGCAGTGTGCGGATGTCTTTATGGTCCACGATGATGTTCGGGGCTAAATATCATGCAAACGGCATGGCTCCGCCCGGTGAGTTACATATACGGGACCTTTGCAAAACTCCTTTCCACTTGTTTGCACGAACTTTTTGACCCATCTACGGGCTCGCTCACTAAATCGCAAGAACTCTCCGCCTGCGGGGCTCCGCCTCCAGCGGATTAAACAGTTCGCGATTTGCCCACTAAAGTGGGCCGTTCGCTTTGCCCGGATGGGTTCCCCAAAAAGTTCATGATGACCGTTCAAAGGGGTTATGCAAAGCTCTCACGTACACGAGATATTCCTGGCAACCCACCACGGATTTGGGATTGGTATGAAAACAGCATAACGTTCAGTTCCTGAACGTTCACGAAATGAACATATCAAAAACAATCTGTCAAGAAAAATCAGCTCGTGCCGGTTTCAAAGAGTCCTGAAGTTCTGGGTCCAGACTAAAAATGCGCTTCTGCCTTCCAGGAGTGTCTCAGTGGCTATTGATTTATGAGGTATCTGGGGCTTGGCACTAACCGCCATAGCCATCGGGGTTAACTTTGTGCCACATCCAAGCGGTTTCCACGATTGTTTCCAGTTCTGTAAAGTGCGGTCTCCAGCCAAGCTCATTCATAGCCTTTTCGCTTGATCCAACCAGGACTGCCGGGTCACCTGCCCTTCTTCCCACCATCCTCGCAGGGATTGGTCTTCCCGTTATCTTCCTTGAAATGTCAATTACTTCTTTAACGGAATACCCTTCGCCATTCCCAAGGTTATATTGTCCCCCCGGCAATCCGCTGAGCAGCCTTTCCAGGGCCAGGAGATGGGCCTGAGCTAGGTCCTCAATATGAATGTAGTCTCGGATACACGTTCCATCTCTGGTGGGATAGTCATCCCCGAAGACATCTATTCCGGGCCTCTTGTCAAGGGCTGCCTGAAGGACCAGAGGAATTAGGTGTGTTTCTGGATCATGATCCTCACCCAACTCACCTGCCGGATCTGCTCCAGCCGCGTTGAAATACCTCAGGCTGACCGATTCCAACCCATAGGCCTCTCTAAAGTCCTCCAGCATCTGCTCGACTATTAGTTTGGTTCTGCCATATGGGCTGATCGGTTTTTGAGGATGATTTTCGTGAATCGGAATTTCCACTGGTTCTCCATAGGTGGCACAAGACGAGGAAAATATGAAATTGGGGACTTTGTTTTCTACCATGACCTCCAGCAGGGAAATGGTATTGGCCACATTATTCCGATAGTACTTGGCCGGCAGTGTAACAGACTCTCCTACGTAGCAGAAGGCCGCAAAATGCATAACCGCATCAATACGATAGTCTGAAAATATGTTGCGGAGCAAGTCCGGATCGCTCATGCACCCCTTGAAAAATGGTCCCCATTTCACTGCTTGCCGGTGGCCACAAACGAGGCTATCCAGCACGATTGGATTATACCTGCACCTGGCAAGATACTTACACATGTGTGAGCCGATGTACCCGGCACCACCCACAACCAATATGTTTTTCATACGAAGATTATTCCGCCACCTATTTTGCCCGCTCCACATAGGTGCCAGTACGCGTGTCTACCCTGACCCTGTCCCCTGCGTTTAAGAATATAGGAACGGGTACCACAGCCCCCGTCTCCAAGGTGGCAGGCTTGGTAACCTTGCTGGCGGTGTCGCCCTTAACACCTGGCTCTGTCTCGGTTATGGTAAGCTCAACAAATATGGGAAGTTCAACACCAATGGGCTCATCGTTAAAAAACAGCACTTGAAGCGTAATGTTATCTGAAAGAAACAGGCGACTTTCGCCAATCTGCTCTTCGGACAAGAAGATCTGGTCATACGTTTCGTTATCCATGAGGCAGTAACTATTGCCATCCTTGTAAAGGTACTGCATCTGTTTTTCCTGAAGGGCTGGCCTCCCAACCTTCTCTCCTGAACGGAAGGTCTGATCTACTACGCGTCCGGTAAGCATGCTTCTCAGTTTCGTCCGTACAAAAGCCCCTCCTTTTCCGGGCTTTACATGCAAAAACTCCGTGATCTCAAACGGCTTCCCGTCTATCTCTATTTTTAGGCCTTTCTTGAAGTCTGATGTGTCGTACATTGTTTACTATGCAACCTCCCCTTCCCGTATCAGGACTGTATCTCTAGCCCCTCGTCCAATGCCTCAGTCATACCCCTTGCGGCTCGCACGGCCATCAAGTACCCCTCTATTCCGAAACCAGCCAGATACGCTGTTGCCACACCTGCAATCAAGGATTTCTGCGGGAAAGGCTCTTGGCCAGAGATGTTGGAAAGCTGCAGCTCAATAATCGGAATCTCAAGCATCGACAGGGCATCCCTGATGGCGGCACTGGTGTAACTGTATTGCCCAGCGTTGATGATCACGACATCGTAGCCTTCTGAGGCCTCACGGATCATCTGGACCAACTCCCTTTCTTGGTTTGACTGAAACGTCTGCGCATTTATGCGGCACTCTTGTGCGGTTCTCTCAATCTCTCTATTGATCTGATCCACGGTTACGCCGTCTGACTGAAAAGGTTCTGCCTGATCATCAGTGCCTGGGTTGAAGGCGTGTATCACAAGGATTCTTCCTTCCTTCTTACGCCTTTCATCGAGGATTTTCTTTCTGCTGTGAATCGCCCGTTGCCAGCCGCTCAGCCGGGACAAGATCGTTTCTGTTTCCGTTTGCTCAGCTGTCTCGATCTTCAGCCTTTTTTTGACACTGTTGAGCGCCTCCTCCAAGTCTGGTTGGCCTGCAGCAATTAGCCGCCTGTATATGTCAGCGGCCTTGTCAACAAAACCTTGCTCTTCGTAAAGTCTCGCTAGCGTCAACGTTGGTGTGACATCTATGGTATCGTCTGTGTCAACGGCCATGGCCTTATCTTTTTTTCTTGAGGATGACCACCTCATCCCTTCGTGTCATACCAAGTTCTGTTCTTGCGATATTTTCCACAAAGTCAAGATCATTTTTCAGACGTTCGATAGTCCGGTACAATCTTCGATTTTTTTCTTGAAGTTCAAGGTTGGCTATATACAAACGATCTTTTTCCAGCTTAAGCTGGTAGAGATCCGCCGCACCCCGCTTGCCCAACCCAATGACAAAAAGGAAGCCGAAGAGGATCAGAATCCCCCCTGTAATGATCATTTTGGTCTTAGCATCCATATTATATACCCAAGCAATAAAATCGCTTTACGAGTTCGAGACCTTACATAACCTCGCAAAGCAACAATTACCTATGACTCTTGGTAATGCCCGTCCTGACCATATCCACCACGGCGCCCAATTCTGGACACTTGAGGAGGAAGGCGCACCAACCGTAAAGGATGGCGCCGCAAGCGACACTGCCTACGATCCATGCCAAAAGGTACCAGGGATTTTCGCTACCGCTCGGGGCTGCCCATAGGGCCACTAGGGCAACGACACCTCCCATTATGGCCGAAGAGGCCGTGGATTTGAACAGCGATCGGAGTATACCATGAGCTCCTATTCGACCCAAACGCTTTTTTAAGGCCAGGATCAATAGGATCAGGTTCACCCCTGAAGCGAGTGACGTGGCCAGAGCCAGTCCACCATGCCGCATTGGTCCCATGAGCAATAGACTCAAGACAATGTTCACCAACAGAGAAATGACCGCGATTTTGACCGGAGTCTTAGTGTCCTGAAGGGCATAAAAGGTGGCAACGACGATGCGCACCCCGGAAAAAGCCCACAGGCCTACCGCATAATAAAGGAGGGCCACAGCAGTCAAGCGCGTTGTTGCCGGATCAAAGGCGCCTCTCTGAAAAAGTAGCCGTACAATGGGTTCCCGAAGTATTATCAGGCCAGTCATGGCGGGAATAGTGACGAAAAAAACCAACTTCACGGCATATGAAAAGGACGTGCGCAGCCCTTCCATATCGTCCAGCGCTGCCTGCTTCGACAGACTGGGCAGCACAGCAGTCGCTAGGGCAATGGCAAACACACCGAGGGGAAACTGAACCAACCGGTCTGCATAGTAAAGATACGATACGCTGCCTTCTTCAAGGAGTGAGGCCAGCAGAGTCCCGATAAAGAGGTTGATCTGATAGACCGCAGCTCCAAACACAGCCGGTGTCATCAACCGTGCTATCCGCTTGACGGCTGAATGGTATAAAGGGCTCCGCACCAATAGATGGAATCCCTTTCTGATCATAAAGGGAACCTGAAGGCCTAACTGTAACCCACCACCGATAAGAACCCCAATGGCAAGGCCGGTGGATGGTCTTGTCAGGTGGCGTGAGAGAAGCAATACCGAGCCGATCATGGCCACGTTCAGCAGAACCGGGGCCAAAGCCGGTGCCGCAAAGTGACCCAGGGCATTCAAAATCCCCATGGCCAACGCAACCAGCCCGATAAAAAAGATGTAGGGGAACATGATCCGCGTCAAGAGCACGGTCAAGTCGAACTTCTCGGGGGAAGAAAGGAAACCCGGTGCAATGAGCCTCACAATGAACGGAGACAGAAGAACTCCGAACACCGTCACCGCCGTCAGAATCAGGGTAAGGAGCCACCATGCGGACCTGGCCAATGCGAAGGCATCTTCGCGGCCACCCTTGTGAAGGTGTTCCGTAAAAACTGGGATGAAGGAAATTGTAAGAGAACCTTCTGCAAAGAGGCGACGCAAAAGATTGGGGATTCTAAACGCCACGAAAAAGGCGTCAGCCGCCAGTCCAGCGCCGAAGAACCAGGCCACAACCACATCCCTGACAAACCCTAGGATACGGCTCAACAGGGTGGCCGCCCCCACAATACCAGCGGCCCTTGTCATATGAGTAGTCTCAGACATAGAAACAAGGTTCAACAGACATATCGCCGTGGGGAAAAAGCCTTAAGTCCGTGGCAATGAAAGTGTCCATTCCGTCCATAACCCGCACAGGCTGAAAAAATAGGCTTGACAAGTCTGTGGTAGACATCTATATAAATTTATTTAATTTAATCAGAAAGGGGTAACGTACCTTGGCAACACATAAATCAGCGATTAAGCGGGCCAAACAAAACAAAGTCAGAAATTTTCGGAACAAATCAAGCCGTACTCTGGTAAAAAATGCCATCAAGGGTGTCGGCAGCGCCATCGATGAACAGTCTGTAGAAAAGGCCCAGGCCGCCTTGACTACAGCGATTCCTGTAATACAGCAAGCAGCCAACAAAGGTGCAATCCACCGCAGGAACGCTTCCAGAAAGATATCTCGCCTTACGAGGCGGGTTAATGCCATCTCCGGTTAATCTGTTCTCAATCCTCGATCCCATTGCAGAATCTCGGAAAGCGACAATTATTCTGCAACAAAGGTCTCCCTCAGAAGCCTTCAAGGATACGATTGTGGATTTTCTCGGCCAGTCTTTCGGACATAACCTCAATGGCTGCCCTTCTGTTTCTTTCCGTGGTCAGCTTGTCTGAGACTTTGAACTCTTCTTGGTCAGACAGGCCCGTATCTGACCATATGACCTGCCCGGTGGCCCGTCTAAGGGCTAAAGCGAGTGTGACGGTGACACGGCGTTCATCAGAGTAATAGCTTGCAGTATGAGAAATGGTATCCACATCCAAGGACACAATGCTGCCGCTCAAGACTGCGTCTGCCGCGTCCTTGTCGACCACTCGCAGCACCTTGCTTCGGGTAAACTCATAGGCCAGATCGCCTGTAAAAACCGTTTCAATCCCCGATTCAGAAGTCCTGTTTTTAAGCATGGTGATGGCAATCGTCTGCACACCTTCAGGCGCTGCCAGCCCCATCCCCTTGAAGTGGTATCCGCAGCCGTACAAGACCGCAAATACCGCGAGGACCGCTGTACCTGCGGCCACTTGTTTAACTCGACTATACGACAATATTCACCAACTTCCTTTGGACCACAATGACCTTCTTGACTCGCCGGCCTGCCACACGGGCCGCAACTCTTTCATCGGCCATCGCAGCCTTCTTTATCATCTCCTCTTCAATATCTGATGCCACATTAAGCCTGCTTCTAACTTTGCCGTTCACCTGCAAAACAATGAGTATTTGGTCTTCCTCAATGGCATCCTCCCTATAAGCAGGCCACGAAATCTCGAGCACACTTTCACAGTGGCCCAGAGTCTCCCACAACTCATCGGAAATGTGCGGCACAATAGGCGAAAGAAGCACCACTACTGTCTCTACGGCTGACCGCAAGACCGGCAGACCCATGGCATCAGAAAGGAGATCTTCTTTTAGAGCCTGGACAGTGTTCACCAACTCCATAACAGCACTGATTGCGGTGTTAAAGTGAAACCTTGTTTCTATGTCGTTTGTCACCCGTTTGATGGTCTGGTGGGTCTTTCTGTAAAGGGTCTTTGGAGCACCGACCAGGACCTCGCCACCATCAAAGGGCTTTACATCCTGGAGTCTGTCTACATTTTCTGCCACCAGCCGCCACACCCTGGTAAGAAATCGATACGCCCCTTCCACCCCCTGGTCGCTCCAGTCAAGATCTCTTTCAGGGGGTGCTGCAAAGAGACAAAACAGCCTCAGGGTATCAGCACCATATTTCTCGATGAGGGTATTGGGATCGACCACGTTTCTCTTTGACTTCGACATCTTTTCGATCCGCCCCACCTCAACCTGCTTTCCGCAATACTTGCACGTCTGACCCTTTTCCTGTGGGACGACCTCTTCACGATACAAAAAACCGTGGTCAGGACACCTGATGGTCTCTTTGCAGACCATCCCCTGAGTCAGAAGATGTGTAAAGGGTTCTTTGTAGTCAACCAGGCCGAAGTCTCTAAGAACGCGTGTAAAATAACGCGAGTAAAGAAGATGAAGGATCGCATGTTCAATGCCTCCGATGTATTGATCCACAGGCATCCAATACCCTACGGCCTTTTCGTCAAACATCCCCTCGCCGTAACTGGGACTGCAATACCGCTCAAAATACCACGACGATTCCACAAATGTGTCCATGGTGTCAGTCTCACGCCGGGCATCAGGATAGCCGCACTTGGGACATTGCGTCTTAACAAAGCTGTCCAGTGACGACAGCGGGGACTTCCCCTCCTCGAGCATCTGAGCATCCTCAGGGAGTATGACCGGCAGGTCTTCTTCCGGAACCGGTACTACCCCGCAATTGTCACAATAGACAATCGGAATGGGTGCCCCCCAATACCTCTGACGGGAAATCCCCCAATCCCTAAGCCTGAAATTCACAGCCCTTTTCCCAACCTTCTTCTCTTCCAGAAAATCTGCTATGGCATCCAAGGCCTCGACGTTTTCCAGCCCGTTAAAGGGTCCTGATCTGACCAATACCCCTTCATCCACATAGGCCTCGGTCATGGTCTGCGGATCGAGTGTCTTGCCCTTTGGCTGAATCACGACAATAATCTCTAGGCCATATTTTCGAGCAAACTCAAAATCCCTTTGGTCGTGGGCCGGGACTGCCATGACCGAGCCGGTCCCATACTCCATCAGTGCAAAGTTGGCCGTAAATATAGGCATCTGCCGGCCTGTAAAGGGGTTGGCACAATAGGCTCCGACAAAAACCCCTTCTTTTTCGTAATCGTCAGAGGTCCGCTTGGCTTTGTCCTGGCGGCTCATACGCTCAACAAAGGCACCTACTTCGCCTTCCTGGCCAGTCCCAGCAGCCAGTTTCGTGACCATAGGGTGTTCAGGAGCCATACACATGAAAGTGGCACCAAATACCGTGTCCTGACGTGTGGTAAACACTGGGATGTTGCCTTCGCCGTTTTCCAGAGGAAAATGGATCTCAGCTCCTACACTTTTTCCGATCCAGTTCTTTTGCATGGTCACAACTTTGTCAGGCCATCCTGGCAGTAAGTCACAATGCGCCAAGAGGTCATCTGCAAAATCCGTAATGCGGAAAAACCATTGGTCCAATTCTTTCTGGGTCACCAACTGACCACAGCGCCAACACAACCCGGCCTCTACCTGCTCATTGGCGAGTACCGTCTGGCAGTCTTCGCACCAGTTCACAGAAGCCTTTTTTCTGTACACCATTCCCTTTTCGAACATTTTGACAAAGAGCCATTGTTCCCACCGGTAGTATTCGGGTTGACATGTGGCTAGTTCTCGGTCCCAATCATAACTAAACCCAAGCCTCTTAAGCTGGGACCTCATTGTGTCGATGTTTTGATATGTCCACTTGGCCGGATGTACATGGTGAGCAATGGCAGCATTTTCTGCCGGCATCCCAAAGGCATCCCACCCCATGGGATGAAGGACGTTATATCCCTGCATGCGTTTGTACCTGGCCACCACGTCTCCGATAGTGTAGTTACGCACATGCCCCATGTGGATGTTGCCGGAGGGATACGGAAACATCTCAAGGAGGTAGTACTTTTCCTTTCCCGGGTCTTCCGTTACCCTCAACAATTGCTTGTCTTGCCAGATCTTGTGCCACTTTAGTTCTATTGACTCAGGATCGTATTGCCTTCTCATACACCCCCACTGTGGATAAACCTTAATATTATATCAGGTTAAGCTCCAATTATTAGGCCACCACGTATGCCATAAGAAGCCTAAAACAGCAATAAAATCGCTTCAATATTTTACACAGCGAGAATCAAAGACCGGGCCGTCTGTACAGGCATGAAAGTAGGTTCCCGGACTCCCGGCCTTTTCCACGGCACAACCCAGACACACCCCAAAACCACATGCCATGGTTGACTCCAAGGAGATCTGACATGAAACATTATGTGCAGCCGCAATGTCACCTACCGCCTCCAGCATTCCCTGTGGACCACAGGCACAGATCATATCGGATGTTGCACCAAGATCCAGTTCCTCTCGAACCAGCGAAGTAACGACACCCCTTTCGCCCAGACTGCCGTCTTCTGTTGCAATGCGAACCTTGGCACCAATTGACTCAAATCCTTCTCGACATAGAATGTCAGAAGCCGAACAGCCTCCAATGAAAACCGTCAACCTGGCAGCTCGATGCTCTGCAAGGTCAACGGCAAGATAGTAAAGTGAGGCGACGCCAATACCACCGGCAACCAGAAACATATTACGTATGTTCTGAGGATAAGAGTACCCATTTCCCAGGGGGCCCAAGACATCTAAGACATCTCCCACCTTCATTTTAGACAAGGCCTCAGTCCCTTGTCCAACGACTTTATACAAGAGTTCAAACCCGCTGACCTCGCCCTTCTTAATGAGGCGCCTGTGGATGGAGAAAGGACGACGCAGCAGAGGGATGCGCCTGTCAGGGAGCCTTACCATAACAAACTGTCCTGGCTTGGCTCTCCTGGCCAGCTCGCCAAAGGGCAAGCCCATTCTAAGATATCCTGGTCCAATCTCTACGTGATGGAGGATTGGCACCTTTTTCTGAAATAGTTTAATAACGCTATTGCTCCCTTGACAGGACAAATAAATCTTCTTACCCTTTTGTTGTCATATGCCTGTCTTGTAATTAGTACGTGACCCATGAACCCGTTTACGACTCTTGGAAAAACCCTTGTTGTGATAGGCCTTGTAATGGCCGGCATCGGTATTTTGCTGGCGCTGGCCCCAAAGCTTCCGTGGCTCGGACGGCTTCCTGGCGACATCATAGTAAAGAAACATAATTTCCAATTCTATTTTCCCCTTGCAACGTGCATCGTAATCAGCCTCTTGCTAACTCTTCTTTTCCACATTTTCAGGAGATAGAGCTGCCTCGCCGCTGCCCTTGTGACTGGCCACGATCCTCTGGATGATGCGGCTGCTAGAGGCACCCTTTGTCATCGGAATGCGGATAACGCGCCCCCCCTTTGCCTCTATGATATCTCTTCCCACGATGGCGTCCTCGGCCCAGTCGGCACCCTTGACCAATACGTCGGGCATCAGGATCTTGATTGTCACAAGGGGATCTAGCTCGTCAAATAGCGTTACAAAGTCCACGCACGCCAAAGATGCCAGAACCTCTGCACGCTCATTTTCAGGCATAATGGGACGACCCGGCCCTTTGATCTGGCCCACGGAATGATCGGAATTGAGTCCTACCACAAGGATATCCCCTTCGGCCCTAGCCGCCTTCAAGTAACGAACATGGCCTACATGAAGAAGATCAAAGCAGCCATTGGTAAAAACGATCTGCTTGCCTGCCCTTTTAATGGGTTCGATCTTCTCCTTCAGCGCTTCACGTTCCAGGATCTTCTCACTCATAGGCCGCAGGCACCCTCTCGTCCAGACACGGAATCCGTCTTCTAATTTGTTCGACTAAACTGAAATCAATGGTAGCCGAAAGGCTGGCCGGACCTTTTCCGGCCCTTCCCAGAATGTCTCCCCATGGGGATATGATCCGCGAATGTCCGCCATAAATCAGGTCCTTGTCCCTGCCGCAGCGGTTTGCGCCGATGACAAACACCTGATTCTCAATCGCCCTAGCCTCTAGGAGGGCCTTCCAGTGGGCAATGCGTGCGGCAGGCCACTGGGCAACGACAGCCAGGATTTTAGCCCCTTGGAAGGTTAGAGCCCGGCACAGCTCAGGAAATCTGAGATCATAGCAAATCACTAAGCCCACGGGACCAAAGGATGTGTCTGCAACCACTGCTTGATTGCCGGGCCTAAAATACTGATCTTCACCTGTTATTGAGAACAGATGAACCTTGCGATAAACCCCGGCGATAGATCCGTCTATATCCACAACATAGGCTGTATTATATATTCCATCTGCCACTTTTTCAGGCAAAGAACCGATGATCGCAATGTCGAGCTCTTTCGAAAGCCCGCGCAGTTCCTCCAGAATGCCGGGCGTTGTTTCAGACAGCTCCTCAAGACGATCGTTTGCAAAACCTGTGGACCACATCTCCGGAAGCAAGACAAGGCGGACGCCTCTCTTGGAAAGAGAGGCCGCACGCCTTCTCACCACAACCAGGTTACGGTCCACCACACCCAGGGAAACGTCAAACTGTATAATGCCTACTTTGATGGTCTTCACAGATTTCTTTCGATACCACAGGGCCGCCTTTACTTCAAGATGGGTGGTTTCACTTGAGAAATTACTCAAGTTTTGTAACTGTTCAGTAGGCGAGAGCTTTACATAGCCTCGGAAAGCGACAATTATGAGGTTTTTGGGGCACCCCATCCGGGCAAAGCGAACGGCCCGCTCTGGTGGGCAAATCACAAGCTGTTTGATCCGCCGGAGGCGGGGCCCCGCAGGCGGAGAGTTCTTGCGATTTAGTGAGCGAGCCCGCAGATGGGGCAAAAACCTCATATCAAAAGCGATACGAGGTTATGCAAGGCTCTCTAGACGTGATGCTTCTTGGAACGGCTTTGCGAAAAGTTACTTATTATTTTGTTGACATTAAAACGCTTATTTGATACAAATGTTTGATTGACAAACAAAGGAGAAAACATGACACGAGAACATAAGGACGACTCCACAAAAGAACGCCTTCTGAACGAAAGCGAGTCGCTTTTCGCCAGAAAAGGGTACGACGCAGTCAGTGTGAGGGAAATCACTACCGCTGCTGAGTGCAACCTGGCCGCAGTGAATTACCATTTCGGTAATAAGCAAAACTTGTACTTGGAGGTCTTCCGCGCCCGGTGGGTGCCCCGTGCCAAACGCTTGCGCGAATGTTTCGAGAGGTCTTTGGCAGCCCAACACCCACTGTCGCCCACCGCAGTGGTCCGAGCCCTGGCACAGGCCTTTTTGGAAGGGCCCTTAACAGAGGAGGAGCGTCTCCGCCACGGCCAACTCATGGCCAGAGAAATGGCGCAACCCACCAAGGCGTTCTACCACGTTGCCGAACATATAATGCGGCCATTTTTCAAAAAGCTTGCTGACACATTGGGTTCGTTACTTCCTGTTAGGCTCGAAGAGGAGCGGATGATGCTCAATATCCTGAGTATACTCGGTATGGTGCTCTACTTTAATTTTGCCCGGGTCGCAGTCAGTCGCATGACAGGACGCGAGTATAACTCAGCTTTCAAGGCCAGGTTGGTGGAACATATCATAGAATTTTCCCTTAACGGGCTGAGAGGGAGCATCGGGTGAAATATACTGTTTTTCTTCTATCTCCCACGGTTTTCGCACTCTTTATATTGAGCGCATGTATGAAGCTGGGGCCTGACTACCATCGCCCTGACACCGGGATCAACATACCGGAGTCCTATCAACATGGAGAATCCCACCAGGTAACCCCTGAGCCCAGTGACCGGTGGTGGCAGGTGTTCAACGACGATGAATTAAACCAGCTGGTACAAGAGGTGTTGAAAAGAAACATTGACATCAAAAAGGCCGCGGGCAGGATCTTGGAGATCAGATCCTGGTTCGTCCAGACCAGGGCTGAGCGTTTTCCGAGCTTGAGCCTTGAGGGTCAGGCTCAGCGGCAACGCCGACCGATCATCGGTGTCATACCGGGCATGAGCTTTAGCACCGAAACCGACATCTACACACTCTCATTGCCCGCCTCTTTCGAGCTGGACCTTTGGGGTCGTCTGTCCCGGGCCGAAGAGGCCGCGCAGGCCAAACTCCTGCAGGCAGAGGAGAATCGTCGCATCGTGGCTCAGACAGTTGTTGCCGAAACCATCAGTCTGTATCTTCAAATGGAGTCTCTGGAACGGCGCATACAGATTGCCTTACACAGTGTTGAATGCCATCGTCGGAATCTTACATTAATGGAAAGTCGCTACAGGCGCGGCCTTACTTCTGTCCTGGAGTTGTGCCGGGCCCGTCGCACCCTTGCCCAAGCCGAAGCTGTCCTCCCTTTGCTTGGTCAGGACTTGGGAATAGCACAGCAAAAGTTGGCTGTGTTGCTAGGGAGTTATCCTAAGACTCGGCCACCTCGACCCCAGCCGGAAGACTATTTCAAATGTCTTGCCCCGGTGCCGACCGGTCTTCCATCCGAGCTCTTGCTGCGCCGGCCGGACATCAGAGCTGCCGAGGCAGCACTGATGGCCTTAAACGCCAGTGTGGGTGCGGCCAAGGCCGGCCGATTCCCTCACATTAGCCTGACAGGCAGCTTCGGCTATTCCAGCGAGGAACTGAACCTACTTTTGCATTCTGAAAACAAGTTGTGGAGCATCGCCATGGGTATCGTGCGACCCCTCTTTGACGCCGGTAAGCTAAAGGCCGGCCAGCGGGCGGCAGAGGCAAGGTATAAGCAGGGTGTGGCCGAATACGCCAAGACGGTGCTCACTGCTTTTTCTGAGGTGGAAGGGGCTTTGTTGACCCGTAAGGAGCAGATGCAACGTCGGCAACACGTAATGGACATACTCAAACAGGCCTTGGATACTCAACAACTAGCTGAAGGTCGTTACACACGCGGCCTAGTGGATTATAAGACTCTGTTGGACGCTCAGCAAGACCGGTATAAGGCCGAAGACGACCTGGTCTTGGTAGAGTTGGCCATCCTGAACAACCGTGTCAACTTGCATCGCGCCTTAGGAGGCGGTTGGGAAGAAAAAGAAGAGGCGTTTAATTAGTTGGATTGGTTTGAAAGGAACCAATGAAACCAAAGTATTATCTGCCATGAACAAGACCAAGCTCAGATTCTTGCACATTGCTCTGCCCATAGGCATTGTCGGCATCGGTATCCTGGCAATGGGCGCACTAACGGCAACCAAATCGAAGCTCAAAAAACATAAACCGGCCGCACCTGCACCCATGGTCCGTACCATGGAGATCAAGACCGGGCCCCAAACCATTCACATATTTGGTGAGGGTACAGTGCAGCCCTTGCAGGAGATCGACCTTGTGCCTCAAGTGACCGGCAAAGTAGTCTTTGTGTCGCCAGACCTGGTGAACGGGGGTGCGTTTCACCAGGGTGATATCCTATTGCGCATAGACCCAGATGATTACCAATTAGCCGCAACCTCAGCCAGGGCAAAGGTTAAGGAAACTGAAAGTCGACTCCAGTTGGCTGAGGAAGAAGCCGCAGCTGCACGGTTGGAGTGGCGGACATACCAGGCAGACAGCTCCAGCCCTGACAAGAATCCGCCGCCTTTGGTGGCCAAGGAACCTCAACTGGCCGCGGCCAAGGCGGAGCTTGAGGCCGTGCGGGCGGATCTTCAGAAGGCCCTGTTAGACTTGGAGAGGACCGAACTTAAGGCCCCCTTTGACGGAAGGGTGAGTCAAGAAAGTTTGGATATAGGCCAGTATGTATTAGCAGGAAAGGCATTGGCCACACTCTATTCCACTGAGGCAGTAGAGATTATGCTGCCGCTGGAAGATGACGCTGTATTCTGGTTCAATGTGCCCGGCTTTTCTCCGGGCGACCTTCCGGGCTCTCGTGCCGAGATTCGCGCCCGCATTGCTGGTCTTGAGCGCACCTGGCCGGGCACGGTGGTCCGCAGCGAAGGCAAACTGGACGAACGTACCCGGATGATCAATGTGGTTATCCGGGCACAGAGACCGTATGCGAAAAGGCCGCCCCTTGCAGTGGGGCTTTTCGTCACAGTCGATATCAAAGGTCGTACCTTGCCAAACGCAGCCGTCATCCCCCGATCAGCTTTGCACGAGGACAATATCGTGTGGGTCGCGGATCGGAACAATCGACTTCATTTCCAAAAGGTGGAGGTGGCACGCGCTCAGGGTAATCAGGTCATAGTCAAAGCCGGCCTCAAAAACGGGCAAAAGGTTGTAATCACTGCCCTTAAGGCGGTCACCGATGGCATGACTGTACGTGTTGCACACAAAGGGGACGGGCGGTCATGAAGGCCGTAGTTGCATGGTTTGCAGAAAATCACGTTGCCGCCAATCTGCTTATGATTTTTCTCGTGTTAGCTGGTGCTGTCACGGGGCTCACCATGAAGGTCGAGGTGTTTCCAGAGCTTTCCCTTGACCGGATCTTGATCACTGTGTCCTACCCCGGCGCATCCCCTGCCGAGGTAGAAGAGGCCATTGTCCGCAGGATTGAAGAAAGCGTGGCAGGGCTGGCCGGTATTAAACGAATCGATTCTGCGGCTAGGGAAGGTTTTGGCGCAGTGACCCTTGAGGTCATGAAAGGCTGGGACCTTAAAGAACTCTTAGACGAGGTCAAAGCAGAGGTCGACCGTATTACCACCTTCCCGGAGGAGGCTGAAGAGCCGGTTGTGAGCGAAGTAACCCGGCGAACCCAGGTGATAAACGTTGCAGTGTATGGGGATGCCCCAGAATCGACCATCAAGCATCTAACGGAAAGAATCAAAGACGACATGACCAACCTACCCGGCATCACCTATGCCGAAACCTTTGGCACACGCCAGAGCGAAATTCATATCGAAATCTCTGAGCAAACGCTCCGGCGTTATCGCCTTACCCTGGGCCAGGTGGCCGACACCGTCAAAAAGGCGAGCCTGGACCTGCCAGCTGGCACCATCAAGACAGCGGGGGGTGAAATCCTGGTGCGGACCAAGGGCAGACGTTACCATGCGGCAAACTATCACGACATTGCTGTAATTACGCGGCCAGACGGCACTAAGGTCACACTGGGCCAGATCGCAAACCTCAAAGACGGCTTCGAGGACGTGGAGCTGAGTGCACAATTTGAAGGCAAGCCTTCCGGTGTAATCCAGGTCTTTCGGGTAGCAGATCAGAATGCCCTTGGAGTGGCAGATACAATCAAAGACTATATTGAAAATATTAGGCCCGGTCTTCCTGCCGGCGTAGACATTGCATTTTACCACGACACGTCCAAGATATTGCGAAGCCGTATCAACCTTTTGTTAAAAAACATGGCCATGGGTCTCATCCTGGTTAGCATCCTGTTGGGCCTGTTTCTCGACTTACGCCTGGCCTTTTGGGTTACCCTGGGGATACCCACCTCCTTTCTGGCCGGATTGTGGGTGTTGCCCAAGTTTGATGTTTCCATAAACATGGTTTCCCTGTTTGCCTTTCTCACGGTACTCGGTATTGTTGTGGACGATGCCATCGTAATTGGAGAGAATGTATTTCGCAAACAAGATGAAGGTCTCAAGGGACTCGACGGTGCGGTGCAGGGAACCATGGAGGTCGGCCGTCCTGTGATTTTTTCCGTACTCACAACGGTGGCGGCCTTCTGGCCGCTTCTGATGGGAACAGGCACCATGGGAAAGATCATGCGAAATATTCCCATCGTGGTTATCCTGGTGCTCATGGGCTCTCTGATCGAAGCCCTGCTGATTCTACCTGCCCACTTGACCCGGTCCAGGCGCGGAGTTGCTGGCCATAAAAGGGGCTCCAACAAGGGAAAACCCTCAGCCAGATGGCTGCAATGGGTCATCAATGGCCCTTACGCCAACCTGGTGACTCTGTGTCTCAGGTGGCGTTATGCCACTGTGGCCGTGGGGGTCGCTGTGCTCCTGCTTGTCCTCGGAATATGGAGAGGCGGATGGATCAAGTTTACATTGTTCCCCACGGTGGAAAGCGACCTACTAACCTGCACTCTGACCATGCCGGCAGGCACTCCGATCGAACAGACAAGTGAAATTGCAGGCCGTTTGCAATGGTCTGCAAAAGAGGCCTTCGCCGAAACGGACAAGCTTAGGCCAAAGGGCTCACCCCCGCTTTTTGAACACAGCAGCGCCTTGATCGGGATGCAGTCCGGGGGACAGGGACCCATGGGAACCGGTCCAGAAGTGGGCAGCCATCTGGCCGAGGTCTACATACAAATCCTGGAAGGAGAGAAGCGCGATGTCAGCGCAAACAAACTGGCCTCGTTATGGCGCAAGAAGTCAGGCCCAATCCCTGATGCCGAGTCCGTCACTTTTCAGAGTGCCCTGTTTAGTGTCGGCAATCCTGTTGAAGTTGATGTATCTTTAGACGATCACCCCATGCTATTGGCCGCAGTCGACGAGATCAAAGAAGAACTCAAAGGCTACCCCGGAGTATTTGATATTGCCGACAGTTTCTTGCCGGGCAAAGAGGAGATACAACTAAAACTGAAACCGACCGCTCGCAGCCTTGGCCTCACCTTAAATGACTTGGCCCAGCAGGTACGGCATGCATTTTACGGGGCAGAGGCCCTGCGTTTGCAGCGTGACCAGGATGAGGTCAAGGTCATGGTTCGATTCCCCGAGTCTGAACGAAAGTCGGTTGCAGATCTGGAACAGATACGCATCCGCTTACCCGACGGTACTGAGGTGCCTTTTGATCAGGTTGCAGAAGTAAAGATGAAAAGGGGATATGTCTCGATCCAGCGCACTCAACGTCGCAGGGTAATCAAGGTCACCGCTGATGTGGATGAGACTGTAACCAACGCCAATGAGGTGCGCAAGGACCTGGAGAGCGGCTTCTTGCCACAACTCAAGAACCGTTACCCGGGCTTGAGATACACCATAGAAGGGGCGGGCAAGGAACAGGCGGAGTCCTTGGCCGATGTTGTCCGGGGATTTGTCGTCGCCCTGTTTTGCATATACGCCCTGCTGGCCATCCCTTTCAAGTCATTTACCCAGCCGTTTATCGTCATGGCCGCGATCCCTTTTGGTCTTATAGGCGCTGTGTTGGGCCACCTGATTATGGGATTCGACCTAAGCCTCTTAAGCCTGTTCGGCATAGTCGGCCTTGCCGGCGTGGTGGTCAACGACTCCCTGGTATTGATTCACGCGACGAATCGTCTGCGTCGCCAGGGGTCAGACGCCCATGATGCTATTACCCAAGCAGGCGGCCTGCGGTTCAGGGCTATTATCCTCACCTCACTGACCACTTTTGCCGGGTTGACCCCCATATTATTGGAACGGAGCCTGCAGGCTCAATTCCTCATCCCCATGGCCATAAGCCTCGGCTTCGGCGTGCTCTTTGGCACAGTTATCACCTTGCTGCTGATCCCATCGCTTTACATGATCTTAGAGGATGTCCATAACCTGAGAACTAGGGTCAGGCCCTGACAGGCTGTTGCCCGAATCCCTTTTGGCCCCGCCTCTCTTCCGCCTCAAAGCGCTCGTGCCAAAGTGAGGACATCCACAAACTCTGCACCTGCCTTCATCAAGACCCGCGCACATTCGTTAGCCGTGGATCCTGTGGTATACACGTCGTCTACCAATACAATCCTTCGCCCCTCAACAGACTCCGGCCTTTTAACTGAAAATGCCTTCTTGATATTCTTTTGCCGCTCCTTACGACTTAGCGAAGTCTGTGGCTCTGTCCAGCGAGTGCGAGACAATACAAGACCATCAAATGGCGTTTTGTCCAGCTTAGCCCATCTATTGATCAAGAGGTGCGCTTGGTTGAACCCCCTTTGCCTGAGGCGCTTCAGATGCAACGGGACAGGGACAAGGAGATCAATGTTGTAGTTATCCCAGAATTGGAGAAATGTCTGTCTAGCAAGGGCAGCCAGAGGGCGGGAAAGGGAGGCCCTCTTTCCGTACTTGAACGCATGAATCGCTTCCATCAAAGCACCGTCATATACGCCAAAGGCCCTAGCCCTTCTAAAATATTTCTCTTCCGTGAGACATTCAGAACAGGTATGGCTTTCGCCTTTTCTTGAAACAAAGGGAAGGCCGCACTTTGAACAAAAAGGCGAACCAATGGGTGTAAGCTCTTTGCGGCAAGACTCACAGAAGTACGAAGCAGTGACACATGTCAGGGGATCAGATACGATCCCGCCATCAGGGGGATGCAATCCATCAAAGGTGCCGCAAATAAGACATCTGGATGGGAAAACAGCGTCCAGGAAGGCCTGCGAAAATCTTTGCAGGTAAGACAGCGTTAGTGTCCATTTTACACTTATCATCTGTCATCTATCATTTATCATTGGTCATCGGTCACTCGTCTCTGGTCATTTGTCACTTGCCATTCGTTATTTTACTCTGATGCTAAACCCATCCGTTCTATGACTGCTGCTGCAAATTCAGAGCATCTCGCTTCCCGCACACCTGGCATCTGGCGAGCCAGATCGTAAGTCACAAGTCCGTCAGAAATGGTTTCCTGCACCGTCCGCTCAATCATCGAAGCCGCCTCTTTCCACCCCATGTGCTCCAGCATCATCACCCCTGATAGTATCAATGAAACGGGATTTGCGACGTCCTTTCCAACGTACTTTGGCGCGGTACCGTGAGTGGCTTCAAAGACTGCGCAGGTGTCTCCTATATTGGCCCCAGGGGCCATCCCGAGACCGCCTACCTGGGCAGCCAAGGCATCGGAGAGATAATCGCCGTTCAGATTAGGAGTTGCGATCACATGGTAGGCCTCCGGATGAAGGAGCACTTGCTGAAACATCATGTCAGCAATCCTATCCTTGATCACCACCTTACCGGAGTGTCTACTACTATCACCGGCCAGCACACTATCCGACTCAATAATAATTTGGTCCCCGAACATTTCGCGTGCCACCTCATAGCCCCACTTCATGAAGGCTCCTTCCGTATACTTCATTATGTTCCCCTTGTGTACCAACGTGACACTGGGAAAATCATGATCTATGGCATATTGTATGGCCTTTGCCACTAACCGCCTTGAGGCCCTGCGGCTCATGGGCTTTATGCCGATGGCCGAGGCCTTGTCCACGTGTACCCCGATCCTATCTTTCAGGAAGTCAATGACCTCCCTGGCCTCTTTGCTTTCAGCTTCCCATTCTATGCCTGCATAAACGTCTTCTGTGTTCTCCCGGAACACTACCATATCGACCCTTTCAGGGTGCCTCATTGGGCTCGGAACCCCTCTGATATTGCGCACTGGCCGAAGGCAGCAATACAGGTCCAGCGTCTGTCGCAACGCCACATTGACACTGCGAATACCCTTTCCCACGGGGGTGGTCAGGGGACCTTTGATGGCTACCGAATGGTCTTTGATAGCCCGCAGTGTTTCCTCTGGAAGCGATTTGCCGGTTTCTCTCCTTGCCCTTTCACCAGCTAATGCCTCCATCCACTTGATCTTGCGCTGACTTCCGTACGCCGCCTCCACAGCTCCGTCCAAAACCCGGCGGGTGGCAGCCCAAATCTCGGGGCCTATGCCGTCACCTTCAATGAACGGAATAACAGGACGGTCCGGAACCCTAAGGGTGCCGTCTTGCCTTTGGGTGATCAGATCTGTTTCTCCTCGGTGTTCTTCTTTGCTATTCATTTGCTTATCCCATTACCGGCCAACTTTTTCAGATAGACCTGTATGATGGATATGGCCGCCGGGGTAATTCCTGAAATCCTGGATGCCTGTCCGACAGAGATAGGTCGAATCAACAGAAGCTTCTCTTTAACCTCATTGGAAAGCCCCGGAATCTCCTGATAGTCAAAGTCATCCGGGATCTTCGAGCCTTCCAAATGTTTCGAACGGTCAACCTGTTCCATCTGCCGCTTTATATATCCGTCGTATTTGACAAAAATAGCTGCCTGTTCACCTACTTGCTTGTCAAAGGGAAGGATGCGTGTGTCAAGCTTGGCAACGTCTTCAAGCCTTGCCTGTGGCCTTTTGAGCAAATCCGCCAAGCTGGCAGGTTGATGGAGAGGGCCAAGGCCCAAACTTTCCAGCGTTCGCTTCACGTCCGGCCTCGGATTTAAGCGAACATCTGAAAGCAGTGCCAAAAGACTTTCTATCGCCTGACGTTTTTGCTTAAATTTCTCAAAAAGGGTGCCGGATACAAGGCCAATCTCATGCCCGAGTTTGCGAAGTCGCAAATCCGCATTGTCCTCCCGGAGCAGTAAGCGATATTCGGCCCTTGAGGTAAACATCCTGTAGGGCTCCTGGGTTCCTTTCGTTACTAAGTCGTCGATCATAACACCAATGTACGCCTGTTCCCGTGCCAGGATAACCGGGGACTCCTCCCTCACATGGCGAACGGCATTGATGCCGGCCATTATCCCCTGGCCTGCGGCCTCCTCGTAACCAGAGGTGCCATTGATCTGGCCTGCCAGGAATAGGCCTCGAATGTTCTTACACTCTAAGCTTGGCTTGAGCTGCACGGGATCTACATAATCATATTCGATGGCGTAACCCGGACGGACAATCTCCACCGCTTCCAGACCTTCAATAGACCGAAGCATCTTGAATTGGATGTCTGCCGGCAGACTTGTCGGCACACCGTTCGGATATATCTCATCCGTTCCAAGGCCCATGGGTTCAAGAAAAATTTGGTGCCTCTGTTTGTCAGGAAAGCGAACAACCTTGTCCTCGATAGACGGACAATAACGCGCCCCGGTCCCTTTTATCACCCCGGTGAAGAGGGGGGAACGATCAAGGCCCGTCTTAATGACTTCATGGGTCTTCTTGTTTGTATAGGTAATGTGACACGGAACCTGCTCTTGAGTAATCGAGCCGGTTTCAAACGAAAACGGCACAGGAGGGTCATCTCCGTACTGCGGTGTGAGCCTGGGAAAATCGATGCTCCGACCATCCAAACGTGGAGTAGTACCGGTCTTGAGGCGACCCACTCTTAGGCCAAGGGCCCTTAAGTGGTCGGAAAGCTTGTTTGAGGCTGGGTCTCCCATGCGTCCTGCGGAAAAGTTTTTCAATCCGATATGGATCAGCCCTTTCAGGAAGGTGCCTGTGGTCAGAACAACCGTCTTTCCAAGAAACCTCTGCTGAATACTCGTTATGATCCCCCCGACCGCGCCATCTTCTACAATCAGGGAATCAACCAGGCCTTGTTTGACATCCAGATTGTCTTGTCGCTCTAATACACGTTTCATGCGGAGGCGATATTGTTCTTTGTCAGCCTGGGCCCTGGATGACTGGACGGCCGGCCCCTTCTTTGTGTTTAGCCGGCGGAACTGGATGCCTGTGGCGTCAATGTTTTTCGCCATCTCCCCGCCCAAGGCATCGATCTCGCGCACCAGATGTCCCTTGGCAAGACCTCCTATGGCTGGATTGCAAGACATCTCACCAATGTGGTCCACATTGATAGTAAGGACCAGTGTGGGGTGTCCCAGTCGGGCCGCAGCCAAAGCGGCCTCACATCCTGCGTGGCCGGCCCCAACTACGATCACATCATATGTCTTGGGATATGTATCCATATCAGGAAATATTTAGAGTGATTGTTTTTTGTCTTCAGAATAAGCCATATTAAAGGGACTGGTCAAGTTCGGGTGTCATTTTCTCCGATATCTGCCAACGGGCAACAATCCTTATCCGCTTCCCCTGTCTGATGTGTACGTATATAAAGACCCCGATTATTCGAACCACTCGACCTTTGGGCGGAAAGCTTCATGAGGTGAGGATTTCCAATCTGCTCCGCCTATTCCCGGTAAACCAGACGGTTTTGTAATAGAGATTACAATTCTCGCCGGCGATGTCCTATCAGAAAGAAACTCAAGGATGGCTTAATCAATTGAAATCCAAAGAACAAATGGAGGTTGGCTGGACTGGCTTGTTCTTTGCTTGTTTAAGCGCACGGAACCAAATCCTGGTGTCTGATGTTGAGAACCGATTTTGTATAGCTCCCCTCGACCCCGTCCTAAAGGATGGGGCTTGCGGGTAGCAACCCGGTCAATCGACTGAGAAACCCGGGTAACAAACAGAGCAGTTATGTGACCGCCTTTGGGGGGTGTGTTCCCAAAGGCGTTTCGATTTTTTTCAACAGACATCACCAGAAAAGGAGGAGACTAATGAAGAGGTTAATACTGGTTGCCGTTGGGGTTATTGTGGGCCTCCTGGTCGTCACAGAAATTGAAAATGCGGCCGGACAAGAAAACGTCATTCACGGATGCATTAGCAGATTTTCCGGCAGAATGCGTGTTGTGAAGCTACCACGCCAATGCAAATGGTGGGAAACTCCTTTTACATTGAATATGAATCAATTACAAGGTTCAGCTGGGTTGCAAGGCCCTCCGGGGCCCCAGGGGCCGGCTGGTCCGCAGGGCCCTTCGGGTGAACCAGGAAACATGTATTTAGCCGATCAAATGTGTGAGGATGGCGAGTTTGTCAAAGGTTTCGACCAAAATGGGGATATTGTCTGTGCCCAAGTCAGTGCCGACATTGGTGCTGACTGCCCTGGCAATCTTGCCCCGGACGCGGACCTGCATAATTGCGACCTGAGCGGTCTGGACCTGATGGGAGCCAACCTGAGCAGCACCAACCTGAGCGGCACCAACCTGAGCGGTACCTCCCTGATCAGTGCTGACCTGACCGGTGCCGACCTGACTGGTGCTGACCTGACCGGCGCAGACTTGACCGGCGCAGATTTACAAGATGCAATCGTCGATGTAGCCAACCTAAATAGTGCCACATTGGATTTCACCTATTGCCCTGACGGCACTTTGAGTAACGACCATGCTGGCCGGACGTGCGAGGGAGATGTGATGCCTAACTAGAAGCCTTTTGAGCGGAGACTTGAGTACCAACGTCTTGGATTCATTTGGCGGTCAAGTAGGATTTTGGAGGCATGACAGGAGATTTGGAAAGCAAGTCGGATTCCAGTTGCAAAACGTCAAGAAGGGCAGGGCCAGACATGGCTCTGCCCTTTGTCTTTGGGTTCCAGTTACTAGCTCCTCCGAATCTTTGTTTCAAGAAGACACAAGGAGACAGAAAACGGCCCTTTGCTGGACCGGCATAGGATAGCTCCATGAATTCAATCAATGAACTCTCCAATTATACTATGCTTCAACTTAATTTCATGAATAAGACGATCATAATGTCGCATCCTGATTATCGAGCGGATAATCAGGTGGGCACCAAAAACAATCAAAGCAAGATTGAGTATCCCCAATGGTACAAGTAAATGTAATACATGAAGGACATCGTAATATTTTGAGGTGGCTATCAGAACACTCATAACCGACATGGGTAAAACTAATACAGCAATACCGGTCCGCATCACCGCCAAAGATGTCCGCTTTTCTGCTAAAATAAGTTGTGCCTCATTGATCGCTATTGAACTAAATTCAGTCTTCTCGTCGCTCAAATCTGATTCCTCTTGGATAAGTATTTAATAAATCCTAAGCTGCGGCTAAGACGCTTGTCGCGTATCGAGTGTCTATCCCAGTTTATCGTGGATCTCTGAAGGCACCTTAGCAGCCAAGTCTGGGTAAGTTTCAATGATCGGTCGCAGCCACAACAACATCTAAATCTAAGCTGACGACCGGCTCGGTGTATTCATTGACAGCTAGTCCGCCAATGGCACAATACTTCGCGCCAATTTGCCTTGCAGCGTCAAGAAATAGTTGAAGTACATCCTGCCATTTGCAACAGCGTTGACAAACTCTTTCTTCGTCATATCGTCTCCAATTTACACGAACGATGGCGATCAGCTGTCAACGCCAGAACCGCGCTGAAAGGGCGGGCTGATGACGGTCAGCTGGATTGCTTTGGCCTTCTACTTCATGTAGGCTAATTTGATGCCCTTCAACATAGGGTAGTGCTTGCTGTTGAGGGTCTTCAGCTCTGCATTCTCGGCTTCAGCGGTAGCAGCCAAAATGGCATCTGCAAGTCCGACGCCGTGTGACTTGCCGTAATCACGCTTGTAGAGCCCTCCAGCCTTCGCGATCTCGGCAGTTACTGGGACAACACGGAAGAGGGAGACGAAGTTCTCCAGAGCAGCTTGTTCTGCATCTCCTTTCACTCCAGCGTACAACTCCGCAACGACGATGGATGACAGGATGATCCGAGAAGAGTGGGCGTTGACGAAGGCCACCGCTTTGCTGTAGCCGCGGAAAAAATCAACAAGAACATCTGTGTCGAGAAGAATTGACCCCGCTATCATCAGTTCCTGTCCCATTCGGCCCGCGTTGCCTTAAAGTCAGGAAGATCCATACGGTCCTTCCAGATTCCGGCAGCCTCGCGCAATACCGCCTCCCGCCGACTGCGGCCCGCTTGATCGATGAGGCGATCGACGGCCTCTCGAATGAGCTCGCTTTGTTTCTTCCCCGCGGTCTTGGCGATTGCAGCCAGTTCGTCACGTTGGCGCTCCGTCAAGTATATCTGCGTTCGTACCATGGTATACCTCCAATACTGTATACATCGGTATTATACATCATTGTCATTCCCTGTCAAGGCCAATGGGCTGCGAGATGAACGGACGAGCGGAGCGAGAGCGAGCGGTCCGCTTATCATTAGTAATAGATGGAAACTTTTCTATGTAGTGCAATTATGGCATGTAAAATTTTCAAAGCGAGTAAATTGCCGGATGCCGTCCGGTATTTGGGTTGATCTCAGACTCTCCGCCCAATTCATTACCTCGCGCCCCTTCTCTGTCTCACGATCTCGTACATGACTATGGCTGCGGCCACTGCGGCATTGAGCGAGTCCACCACTTTTGTTTGTGGAATGGACACCAGATAATCACAAGTCTTCCGAACCAGAGGCCGAATCCCTTTTCCTTCACCTCCGATCACAAAGACCAAGCCGATATTGAAATCCACCTGATCGACTGGTTGGCCCGAACCGCCATGGGCTCCTACCACCCAGAGCCCTGCTCTCTTAAACCTTTGCAAGCTTGCGACTAGATTGGAAACCCGTGCGAACAACATATGTTCCATGGCTCCGGCAGAGGCCTTTGAAACTGCGGGGGACAAAGGTGCGGCACGGGCTTTGGGCAGGACAACACCAACGGCCCCCATAGCCAGGGCAGTCCTGACAATCGAGCCGAGGTTTTGTGGGTCTATAATGCCATCGAGGGCTAGAATAAGAGGAAGAGCGCTGTTTCTTTCTGCCTTCTTGAGGATCGCACTCTCATCTACCACTGGAAAGTGAGCCACTAGGGCTGCGACTCCCTGATGCATTGATTCACCAAGGCGAGATTGAAAATACTCCGGGGTCTTGTACTGAATCGGTATCTCCATGGCCCGGGCCCGGGCCAAAAGCATCTTGACGCCTTTAACCTTGCGGCTCTTTGATATGTATAGCTTCTTGAGCTCTCGCCGGCCGGCTACAAGGGCCTCATAAACAGGGTGGATGCCATAAAGAAGCTCATCCATGGAAACTTGCTTTTTCGATAATCGCCTCTAACTCTGAAACGGTTTCAGACATGTTATCATTGATGATAACATGATCATAATGATGAGCCTGAGCCATCTCTGCCTCCGCGTTTTTTAAACGCCTTTCCACAGCCGCAGGCGAATCCGTGCGGCGTTTGGCCAGACGCTTTTTAAGTTCTTCCATGGATGGCGGTCTTAGAAAGACTGAAATTGCTTCAGGGTACTTTGTAGACAGCCTCTTTGCCCCCTCAACGTCGATATCCAGCAAGACATCGCACCCTCGAGCCAGAGACTCTTCAATATAATCTGCTGACGTGCCGTAAAAGTGGCCGTGCACCTCCGCCCATTCAGCCAATTCACCAGCATCGATCTTCTCACGAAAGGCGACTTCACTGATGAAGTGGTAGTCGATGCCATCTCGCTCATCACCGCGAGGAGAACGGGTGGTGTAAGAGATCGAATATCGCACTTGTGGCCTTTTTCCCAAAATCCTGCTCAGGATAGTCGATTTCCCCGCCCCAGATGGTCCGGAGATAATGAACAAGCGTCCCTTGTCAGACATATCTAAGGGTTAAGCCTTTGAAAAAAGCTCGATTTTGTGAACGACACTTGGCTATTCGAAAAAATCGGAAATGCTTGGCACAAGCTTCACTTGGGTCCAGCGGCCTTCTTCTTCTCCTCCTTGAATTCAAAGCCGGTTACAAACCGCTGAGAGATCGTTTCAGCTTGAATAGCCGAAAGAATCACATGGTTGC
>CAZCWQ010000011.1:0-43726 GCA_964502365.1 uncultured Desulfobacterales bacterium
CCAGTATTCTGGGGATGTCGGGGCCATGAAGATCTACGTCCATTAGTCCGACCTTAACACCCTTTTTTGAAAGTGCCACAGCCAGGTTTGCTGCAACAGTGGTCTTGCCCACACCTCCCTTGCCGCTCATGATCAGGAACTTGTCTTCTATTAGGCCCAGGGCATCATGGATAGCCTGGTCTTGTGCCTCCGTGCCCACATGCTGTTTGCCCCAGTCCTTCTGAGAACTGCAAGAATTACACGTTTTAGATTCACTCATTGAAAAAAAACCTTACAAGCCGACCAAGCGGGAAGCAAAACAAATTATTACGCAAGTACAAAAACACGAATAACTATAAGCACTGTCCGACTTGATTGCAACCACTATCCAGCATCAAGTTTTGTAACAGTTTAGCTTTATGAAAATGTTCTAAACGGCAACGAAGGGTACTCATATCTTTTAAGGTGTCAGTACCCTGAGGTTTTTCGTACACCTAGAGTGTTACCGGGCCTTAAAGGTCGAATCTTCTTCTTGCCGTCTATATGAATTTTGTAGATAATAGACTTCAGAGCCCTTCCTTACCATTTTAAGAGCATGGTCTCTCACCAAGCGCTCAACGTATTTCAAGGCTTCATTCTTGTGTACGTTTAATCCTGAAGAGATATCATCTAAGGTACACGGACGCCTTGCCAGTAGGTTCAAGATGTCTTGCTGAATATCGGTCTTCCTTTCATGTTTTTCAACGTCCTTAAATGGCGCAATCACTTCGGCCCTTTCGCCCAGAACTCTGCAAAACTTGACCAGCTTTTCCTTGGAGACCTGGTGCGCACGTGTTTCTGCTGTGGGGCGGACAGCTGTGTTAACCTGGACCTTTTTAGGGTTCACCCTTGCGATCCAGGGTCTGAATTGGTCCGCATCTCTCTCGCTGGCATTGATGCCGTCTAAAACAAAAACCTCAAGCCAAATCTCACCCTCGTATTCCTTGCTGAATGCAATAAGGCCCTCTGCCATAGTTTCAAAGCTGATCTCAGGATGAGGGCGATTAATGATTTCAAACCCTTTCTGACCATGGGCATCCAGAGAAGGCAATATTACGTCGGCCTCCATGAGAGATTCACGAACACGGCTGTCTCCCAACAGGGAGCCATTGGTCAGGACAGCAACAGGAATCCGTGTGTGTTTTTTGATATCATGAATCAATGATCCTATTTCAATGTTTAATGTAGGCTCCCCCGAACCTGCCAGCGTAACGTAGTCTGTGCACATTTCCTCCTCGAGCTTTTGATACACCTGGCTCAGGATTTTCCCCACCGGTATATACGGCCTTCGGTCAATTGTCTTTTGCTTGGTTCGTCCCAGCTGGCAGTAAACGCAGTCGTAGGAACAGACTTTGTATGGAACCAGATCAACGCCCAAAGAAAGGCCCAACCTGCGTGAGGGCACAGGCCCGTAAACAAAACGCTCTGTCATTATCTAGTTCCTCAGTTGTTACATTCGTTCAATCCCTAACCAGGACAAACCGGAACCCAAACAACAAGACTGCCACGCCTCTTCACAAGGCGAACGCCGCAAAACACGAAAGGTCACAATAAGGAAAATATCACACTAGTCATGGTAAACAAATAGGTTTTGTTGTATGTGTATAGGTGCCGTGAGGCGGTTCGTCGTTGACAGCTGCGGATGAGCTTTGTTATCAAGGCTCCAGTTCGGAACCCACCAGCCAGGAGGATGAAGTTGGACTTCTCAAGAACCATTGAGAAATACGAGGCCCTTGTCTTTGAAGTTGACAAGATTTTCGAGACCATGCAGGGTTCTCACAAGGACTGTGTTCGCTGTGAGATACGCTGTGCTGACTGCTGTCGTGCTGTGTTTGATCTCACTCTTGTGGAATCGGTTTACATAAACCATCATTTCAATAAGTCCCTTGCCAGGAAGGAGCGACGTCCCGTTCTGAGACGGGCAGAAAAGACTGATCGCAAATATTATCAGATAAAGCGTAAGCTTCAAAAAATGTATATCGATCAAGGTAAGCCTCCAGAAGAGGTATTATTGCAGTTGGCCCACGAACGGGTGCCTTGCCCGCTTCTAAATGACGAGGATCTGTGTGACCTGTACATCCGGAGGCCCATTACCTGCAGGGTGTACGGAATTCCAACGTCGATTGGAGGAAAGCCCCATACCTGCCAAAAGTCCGACTTTAGACAAGGGACAGCCTACCCCACAGTGAACCTCGACAAGATAAACGACCGCCTCTTTGAGCTGTCAAAAGACCTGCTTCAAGAGATCGGGTCAAAGAACTTGAAGATGCACATGAGTCTTGTTCCGCCTTCAGCAGCTTTGATGACCAAGTATGACGAAAAATACTTCGGGATTTAGCTCAGGAGATGAGGTGATGCGAAAATTATCGCCCGAAGACGAAAAGAGAAAGAAGGCCATTTTTGACACCATGTCCCCCAGGCGGCAACAACACATCCTCAAGAAAGAAGGCTACGACAAGTGGGACCCCTTCATAGAGCCAAAAGACCCCATTGACATGCGCAGGGATGAATCGAAGCGCACGGCCATTGAATTAGCAAGGGAGTTTCTTGCAACCTGGAGCGAGCAGGAGTACAGCAACGCCTTCGGCCAAGGGGCTTGGGACATTTGTCTTGGTATAATTAACGACGATGATCGATATAAAGGGATGTATGAATTTTCCTGTTGGTACCGAGACCTGTTGAAAAAACAGGGACTGGCGTGACCGGAAACCGTGAGGATTCATGTCAGCCCATTTCCTATTCATCCATGTAAACCTGTTAGCTCCCATTGAATCCCCAGACACCATCCCCATATCAGAAGCTACCATCCTGGCCCATTTGAAGAACCACGGGTTCACGGGAGATATCCTCGGGGACTTTGCAAACGGCCCCCTTAAGCCTGGGGTTGTGGCAAAGGCTATTCGTGCCGATCAACCGATTGCCATCGGGTTTACAGCATATCAGGAGAACATAGAGCAGATAAGGCTTTGGGCCCGGTTTGCCAAGACAATTTCTCCTGGCATTAAAGTCATTATCGGAGGACCCCAGGTAACCTTTATGCCTGCAGAGGCGTTGAGACACATGCCCGAAGTCGATTTTCTTTGCAGGGGTGAAGGAGAAGAAGTAATGCTTGGCCTTGCCCGGGCACTCACTCAACAGACAGACATCGCCCGCATTCCGGGCCTATGTTTTTTACAGGAAGATGACATTGTGGAGACTGGTGTTGCGTACGGCGCGAAGGACCTCGACACTTATGCCTCTCCCTATCTTAGGGACCTGATTGATTTGAGGTGCAAGGAGCGGGTGATAATACTCACCTCAAGGGGGTGTTCTTATGATTGTGCTTTCTGTTACACCCCAAGAGCCAGTCGCAAGAGGGTTAGGTTTTACTCTGAAGAGCGAATCACAGAGGAAATGAGGTACCTCAAGTCCAAAGGTATAACCGCATTTTGGTTTGCTGATACCAATTTCTCTGTCTCTCGAAACCGTCTTGTTGCCCTGCTTGAGGACATTATCCGGCAAGTACCCGGCATTACCTTCTGGTGCCAGACGCGCTACGACCTTGTTAACGAAGAACTGCTATCCCTGCTCAGGCGCGCTGGTGCCGACAACGTGGCCTATGGGCTTGAGTCGGCAAACCCGTCGGTCCTTAACAGAATCAATAAACCGATCGACCTGGAGCGCCTTTCCGAGGTGATCCGCCTGACCCAGGAAGCCGGCATAAATGTGGAGCTCTTCAGCATGTTCGGTCTCCCCGGTGAGAGCTTTGACCAGGTGCTTGGTACACTAGACTTTGTCAAGAAAAACCGGGTGCCCATAGAAGGCAATTCTATATCACAGCAAGCCCACCTTTTCTTTGGAACACCCATGAGTGACGATCTTTCATCGTACGGTATCCGACCCTTCCAGTGGACGCGACCAGCCTACCTGAGTGTGTGCAGGGATTATGAAACCGAGACCATATCCCCAGAAGAAATCCGACGCATCAGCCTGATCTGGCGGCTGAATAGGACCGACTTTGCCGATGATGTGCTGGGTGGAAGAAACCTGTTTCACCGGGCTGCACTCATCACTGAAAACCTCAATGTTCTGACTGACCGACCCGAGGCCTCATGTTTGCTGGCAAGAATATATCTTGCGCTTGAAGAGTTCGGGCCTGCCGCAGATCGCATGGAATTGCTAAGCAAGCAGTTTCCCGGGGACACGGCGGCGAGACAGCTTTTGCATGGGCCCTTTTTATGCTTCAAGATAAGCCAACAGAAAGCATGCCTCGGGTCTAAGGTAATATACGACTGCCAGGGCTCTGTTGATGGCAAAGTGGTGCCTATAACATGCCGCAGGTTTCAGGAGGCAATTCTTGGTGAGGGAATCCTCTTGCCAGAATTCGAAAGGCACCTCGTTGGGATGGGGCCAGGAGAATACGCAAGGTTTAATATGGCTTTTCCGACCGACTATGGCCAGAGGGACCTGGCCGGCAAGGCAATCATGTTTCGCGTTCACGTGTACCACACTATGGAGCCGGTGACGGTTGAGAGTTACAAAGACCTGAATGACGAAGCCTTGTACAACGAATACATCTTAGAAGACACAGAGGGGTTGCGCCAGCACAACATCAATCTTTGCTACAAAGTGCTGCATGGAGCGAATATTCGTGGGCGACCTACCAGGGCGACCGATTCTCTTCTGCTCATGAACCTTTATCTTAAGCTGGGATTTGTTGGCCTATCCACCTCTCTTGTAGACAAGCTTCAGGAAAGCCCTGTGGTCCATAGCCATGCGGCCCACATATTTCGCATGAACGCCCAACCCGATAAGGCCTTAGAACTTCTGGACAAGGCTGGGAACGACGGCGAAAGGGAACGATTGATCCGGGCTCAGGCCCTTTATGATTTGAACAGGCTGGAGGAGTCGGAGGCGATTGTGAAAGAGACTACGCTGCCGAATAATATCCAGCTTGAAGACCTCAGGGTACAGCTTGCTGCCAAACTAGGTCTTCCTGTGGAAACATATCTTGAGAGAGAGGAAGCGCTGCTTGATGCCAAGCTCCAGGCCATGTTCTAAACTGAGCGCATGGGCCTTCTCGGTGGTCAGCGGACGTTCTTGGGAGCTTTGAGTTTGACAAAGACAAAGGCTGCCAGGCCAGATTTATAGGTCCTGGAACCTGCCAAAACCCTGTGATCCCTGGTATGGTAGCCATCGACATACTTGATTTCATAATCTTTGTCTGGTTCCGCGGCCAGTGCCTTTTCCCAATCGCCATCATAGACAAAAGCAACGGTCTCCATCAGAGCGTCTCCGAGATTGTGTCCGGTGGCGTCATATGCACCAACAGCCCCGCAGGGGCACAGCCATTTGAAAAAATCCCCCTCATAATGGCTGCCTAACTTCGGGGGTCTTCCAAAGGGCTCGCCGCAGAAAGGGCACAGGGGCTGTTCGGATTGTCTGTAGGCTGGAACCAAGGTGGCCTCCAGTATAATCGTTGTTCAAAGGTTTCTTGAGGTAGTAGGTATCCGACGTTTGATGGTTTCCGGGGCTCAAGGGCTGGCCTGCTTCGTGCGCCTTGCGCCATACGTCATGCGCCCTTAGCCGTGATTCAAGCATTGAAACGTATAATATACAACACAATCATTAACGCCAAGAATAAAATGACGCCAGGCGAGGTCGAAAAAGCTGTGGCCAGAGCCACCGGCGTTGACAGAAAGACCGTCAAACTCGCCATCAAGAATCTGGTGGGTGTGGGAGAACTGAGCTACACATACGTCTACGGCACTAGCTTCCTGGAGCCATCCTTTGACAGGCCTGTTCGGATTTCAAAGAGGATTGTGATCAAACCCCACCACAAGAGGTACCAGCCACAACCCGGGGAGGTTGTAGTCAACATAGAAACAGGAGTTGCCTTTGGAAACGGGGCCCATCCAACTACCTGCCTGGCCTTGAGAGCCCTTGATTACGCCTTAGATGATAATCGCACTGAGGCAAACGGCCCGTTAACGGGGTTGGACGTAGGCACTGGTACGGGTGTCTTGGCCATTGCACTGGCAAAGCTTGGTGTTCAAAAAGTCGTAGGCACTGACATCGATCCATGCGCAATGTCCGAGGCCAGACATAATGTGTCAATAAATGGGGTTGCTGAGCAGGTTCGGATCACAAACACCCCCGTTGAGAAACTGGATGAATTTTTTTCTCTAATTGTGGCCAATCTGGCCTCTCCGACGCTGAGTGTGCTTTGCCCCCTTTTTTCGGCAAAAATGGAAAGAGAGGGAATTCTGATTCTTTCGGGATTCAAGAAGCAGGCGTCTCGAGATCTTCTCCAAGTCTATACCAAGATAGGGTTCACAGTAATCCAGGAGGAAATAGATCGGCAATGGGCCTGTTTGATTTTGGGCCGCTAGGACAAGTCCCTTGACAGGCCGGCAGTATTGTAATAAAAGGACAACACTTGCGTGCCTCTGGCTTATTAGACACCCCCTCCGGGTGAGTGAATGGCGAGTGCCGACGACGAAGAAGCCGCTGTATATCTTAGCTCAAGCTGCAGTTTATGTGGGGGAAATGGGTCAGTGCTGTATAGATCCTTAGGGATTTAGGAGATTATAAATTAGGAGGTGATTGCATGGCGGATTATTACATCAATGTTTTTCTGGATGATGAAAAACTCAAGAAGCTTGAAGATGCTGGACTGGCCGATCAAACGAAAGATATAGATGGCAAGAAGGCAATTCAGGTGCCTGTCAGCAAGAAGGAGCAGAAGAAACTTGTTAAGGGTTTCCCAGAGCTGACCTTTGATTCTTCAAACGCTGGCATTCTTCCAGAAGAGGCAGAGAACACTTTAATGGGATTTGTATTGGACAACAAGTCCTTGGATGTTATGAAGTTTGCAATTCTGAAGCTTTATAACCCTCTTGCAGGAAGGGACGTGTTTGGAAGAGGCACTGGGGCACGCTAGTGTCGTGCGCTGCCAGTTCCATTAAGAATCATCCCTTTATAAAAAGGGAATGGGTCCTAAGACTTATTCCCTTTTTTTTGGATGGGCCCTTGGTGGTATAAGGTCAACGTTTAAAAAGGAGAGGAACAAACAGGATTCATTACATTTATTCTTGGCGATAGTTTCATCAGACGAATTTCATGAAAACGCCAACAACAAAAAAACCAACGACAACCAGGCAATATATTGAAGAACAGGTACAGAGCCTGACCACGAACCCCGAGTGCGGAACCACGCATTACAATCTTGCCGTGGGCCTGATCAAGGAAGGAAAGTATGATGAAGCCATAGTGCAACTCAAGGCAGCCGTTGAGAGTTGTCCCACCCTTGGCGAGGCTTACGTGGCCTTAGGAGGCATTTACTTCCATAAGGGAGATTTGGACGCCTGTATCGACATGAACGAACAAGCTATTAAAGTCAGGCCGAAATTGGCTCCAGCTTATGGAAACGTGGGATTCGTGCATTTGCAGAGAGGTGAGGTTGATGAAGCTATTCCCTTACTGGAAAAAGCAATCTCCTTGAACCCTAAGTTCATTCAAGGCCACAGCACTTTGGCCAGTGCGTATTTTATGCAAGGACGTCTGGACGAATCCATTGCTGCTGCAAGAAAGGCCTTGGAACTTGATCCAAACTTTGCTGTTGCCCACAACAACTTGTCACTGGCCTATTTTGAGAAGGGGGCTTACAAGGAGGCTATCGAGCATTGTGACAAGGCCCTTAAGTATGGATTTGACGTTGAGCCAAAGTTCTTGAAAGAGCTGGAACCGTATAGGTGATGCATAGACTCAGGTTCTTCTTGGGCCTTTTGTGGCGCCAACGATTGTTGCGGAGGAAGTGCCCATAAGCTGAAAGGCCTTGAAGATTTCTCGTTGACTGAAGCCCACCGACCAAAGATCACCTACCTCTCCCCCTCGCCTCACGGCTATGTTGTTGCTGATGAAGTTTTCTGCAGGACTCAGATGCGGCTGTCCCGTTGTGAATCCACGTCCGATCATGGACCTGCCTTGGATTACAACCAATATTTTGAAGGAATCACACATGTCATTTCAAGAGATGACTACGGGCTGTTAGCCAAGGCTGTGAGCGCGCAACTGGCAAGAGATATCTCTCTGACCGATATCAAGCAAATTTTCATATATGCGGAAAAGCACGGCAGTGACTACCACCCTGCTCGGATCAAGATAATTCTTGTTGATACTTGCGTTACCTTTGTCATGAATGTCGCAATCACGGCAAGGGGAAAGGAGAGGCTATATCGAGAGTTTGATGTCTTGCAGTACCTGAACGGAAAGTATGATTTTTCCTTCTTGCCACAGCCGTACTTCCAAGTGGAGACTTCTTATACCTTAGGGCCGGATGAAAGTGGTGAGGCTTCTTTCATTATGTTTCTAGCAGATTGGTTTGACGGATATCACGAATTTCACCCCTCTATCGACAAAGAAGACGGTACCCAGAAACTCGTGCTTTGGGACACTGAAAAAGTACCTTGGCGTCTCTCTGCACCGCAGGCGTGGCAAACATACAGTCAGGCTGCCAGGATTCTTACATTGTACTACGACGTTGAAACCTTTGAACAGATCTTCCCCTGGCATCATGCAGCCGGCGATTTTGTAGTTCGAGCAGAGGCGAATTCCATTGATGTCAGGTTAGTTTCAGCAAGACAATATGCCCCTATGATAGAACCCTCTGAGGAGGTTTCTGTCTATGATGGTTTACTGTTTTTCTTACTGAACATGTCTGTGAGAATGCGGCTTGACCGCCTTGACGGGGCGGGAGAGGTTGCATGGGCCGATGACGAATGTGTGGATGCCACCCTGCAAGGATTTTTCCAGGGCCTGACAATGAAGGAACGCGAAGGGGTGACTGGTGCAGGCTTCGTGGACCGTTTCCTTGAGCACGCCGCTTGCCTTGCCAAAAAAGACCTATCAGACAGATTCCATGCACTTGTGGATGCCTATGATCAGGCGGCCCCGGACATACCGGTAATTAAGGCGCATCTGGAAAGGCATATTTCGCAATCTTACACTGCCCTTCAAAGCGTGAAAGCTTCGTGACCGGCCGGGACTTCTTATGCCCATTATACCCACGACGTCCTTAGGTCCCATGGTTCTCGGGCCACGAAGGCATGCGAACCAACGACGTGTCCCAAGCTTTTTTTTATTGACAAAGATTCCAAATCATTCTATAGGCGACTATTGCACAAGCGTATATTTTCATTTTGTCAAAGACCCTTTTCACGGCTAGCACACATTTTGTCTGTCCAAATGTTACCTCTAAAGGGAGGCCATTAGAGACTGAGAGGAGGTGAGGTAGGGTATTTCTTCGAAACGAAAACGGGGTATAGATTCTTATGCATGAATTTACAGATTCCAAAAGAATGGAGGTAGGAAATGGAATTCAAGCACAAAACTCCTCAACTGGATCAGCTGGAAACCGGGCCATGGCCGAGTTTTGTTTCTGACATCAAGCGGGAGGCTGAATCCAGGAAAAAGAACGAAAAAGGCGTCGATTTCCAGTGTCCCGCCGAAATGCCCGAGGATCTCCTGGGTATCGTCGAGCTGTCGTATGAACACAAGAGAACCCACTGGAAGCACGGCGGCATCGTTGGGGTTTTCGGATACGGCGGCGGCGTCATCGGCCGGTATTGCGACCAGCCCGAGATGTTTCCGGCTGTAGCACACTTTCACACCATGCGCGTCAACCAACCTTCCAGTAAGTTCTACACCACAAAATATCTGGAACAGTTATGTGACCTCTGGGAAAGACGCGGTAGCGGTATCACCAACATGCACGGTTCCACAGGCGATATCGTCTTTCTAGGTACACACACACCTCAGCTAGAAGAGGTTTTCTATGAGTTGACTCATAATATCGGGCAGGACTTGGGTGGTTCCGGTTCCAACTTGCGGACGCCTTCCTGTTGCGTAGGTATGGCCCGCTGTGAGTATGCCTGTTTCAACACACAGCACATGTGCCATGCATTCACAAATGAATACCAAGATGAATTGCATCGCCCTGCGTTCCCTTACAAGTTTAAGTTCAAGTTTGACGGGTGCCCCAACTGCTGTGTGGCCTCTATTGCCCGGGCAGACATGTCCTTTATCGGCACCTGGAGAGATGATATCCGGATCGATCAGGGGGCTGTGAAGGCCTATGTGGGTGGAGAATTGAAGCCGAATGGTGGCGCCCATGCAGGCCGTGACTGGGGTTCTTTCGATATCCAGAAGGAAGTTATCGACCTTTGTCCCACAGAGTGTATGGCCTGGGATGGCAGTAAGCTTTCTATTAATAACAAGGAATGCACACGGTGCATGCATTGCATCAATGTCATGCCCAGGGCCCTGAGGATAGGCAAAGACACAGGTCTTTCCATCCTGGTGGGTGCCAAGGCCCCGATCCTGGATGGTGCTCAGATGGGCTCGCTTCTTGTCCCCTTTATCAAGGCGGAAGATCCCTATGATGAGATCAAGGAGGTCATCGAAAACGTCTGGGATTGGTGGATGGAAGAGGGCAAGAACCGCGAGCGCCTTGGTGAGCTCATGAAGCGCCAGGGCTTCCAGAAACTGCTGGAAGTGACGGGGTTGAAGGCCATTCCGCAGATGGTTAAGGAGCCTCGGTCCAATCCGTATGTGTTCTGGAAGGAAGAAGAAGTTGAAGGCGGCTGGAAGCGTGATATTACCGAGTTCAGAAAATATCATCAGAGATAGGAGGTGACAACCATGGCATTTATCTCTTCAGGATATAATCCTGATAAACCGATGCAAGACAGAATTACAGATATTGGGCCAAAGCACTATGAGGAGTTTTTTCCGCCAGTCATTAAGAAAAACTTTGGCAAATGGTTGTACCATGAGATCCTTGAACCTGGCATACTGGTCCATGTGGCAGAGAGCGGGGATGAGGTATACACCGTTCGAGTGGGTGGTTGTCGCCTTATGAGTGTTTCCCACATCCGTGAGATATGTGAGATTGCAGACAAACACTGCGATGGGCATATTCGTTTCACCACTAGGAACAACATTGAGTTCATGGTGGACAGCAAGGACAAGGTGGAACCTTTGAAGAAAGACTTGCTGAGCCGCAAACAGCCCGGTGGGTGCTTTAAGTTCCCGATTGGCGGGAGCGGTGCTGGGATTACCAATATTGTCCACACTCAGGGGTGGGTCCATTGCCACACCCCAGCCACGGACGCCTCTGGCCCTGTGAAAGCCACAATGGACGTGCTTTTTGACCACTTTACCGACATGAAGCTTCCGGCCAAGGTCAAGGTCTCCTTGGCCTGCTGCCTGAACATGTGCGGTGCCGTCCACTGCTCGGATATCGCCATCCTGGGCTACCACCGCAAACCGCCCATGCTGGACCATGAATATCTGGACAAGATGTGCGAGATTCCTCTTGCGATTGCAGCCTGTCCCACAGCGGCCATCAAGCCGTCCAAGGTGGAAGTCAAGGGACAAAAGTTGAACAGCGTGTCTGTTAACGAGATGAGGTGCATGTTCTGTGGGAACTGCTATACCATGTGCCCGTCCATGCCTTTGGCTGACACAGAGGGCGACTGTGTTGTCCTCATGGTTGGGGGTAAGGTATCCAACCGCATCAGTCCTCCAAAGTTTTCCAAGGTCGCCGTGCCATATCTGCCGAACAACACCCCAAGGTGGCCGGAGGTGACGAGCACTATCAAGAAGATTGTTGACGTGTATGCAGCCGATGCCAACAAGTACGAGCGAATCGGTGAGTGGGCTGAAAGGATTGGCTGGGAGAAGTTCTTTGAGAAATGCGGTCTTGAGTTTACCCATCATCTCATCGATGATTTCCGTGACCCAGCGTACTACACCTGGCGTCAAAGCACACAATTCAAATTTACTTAGACCGAGAAGAGGAACAAATGGACGAAGAAGCTGCAAAAAAGAAGATCGTAGAAACACTTGAGAAGAAGAAGGGCAAATCCAAGTTCTATCTCAAGGACTTTTACAAGATCTTCCCTGATGAAAAAAGCAGGATAGTAAAGAACCTTGTGAACAAAATGGTCGGTGAGGGAACTCTGGAGTACTGGTCCAGCGGAAGCACGACCCTGATTGGTCTGAAGGGTGTCGGCAAGCAGGCGCATGCAGAAGACGAGGACTAGCTCACGTTTCTTTTCGGTTAGACCGAATGTAGACACAAGCCACGTTATTTCTGAATAAAGATATGGCTTTCCCCCGAATTCTGATTTCCGCCCTGCGCGGGGGTTCGGGGAAGACGATCGTCTCCTTGGGACTGATCGCATCCTGGCAAGAAAGCGGGATGGCCATAGCCCCTTTCAAGAAGGGACCGGATTTCATTGACGCGGGGTGGCTGGCTGCCGCAGCTTGCCACCCCTGTCATAATCTGGACACCTTCTTGATGCCAGCCGAAAAGATCCTTTTTTCTTTTACCAGCCACACGCTTAACACCGACCTTGCAGTAATCGAGGGAAACCGAGGTCTCTACGATGGTATTGACCTTGAAGGGAGTACCAGCACCTCGGAACTCGCTAAACTCGTGAAGACCCCTGTGATCCTAGTGGTGGATTGCACCAAGAGTACCCGCACGGTAGCGGCTATGGTCTTGGGTTGCATCCAATTCGACCCTCAGATCGACATCGCGGGAGTCATTCTGAACCGGGTGGCAGGTGTCCGTCACGAGTCAATAACGCGAAGGACCATTGAACACCACTGTTCACTTCCTGTCCTGGGTGGCATACCCAAAATCAAAGGAGAGCTCTTTCCTGAAAGACACATGGGGCTGGTTCCCACACCCGAGCATGCCTTGGCTGATGAGTCGATAAAAAAGGCTGCACAGACAGCGCAGCAATACCTTGATCTTGACAGGCTCATTGCCATTGCCAGAGGCGCACCAGACATAAAAGGCATATCAGAAACACCGGAACATAAGGAAGACGTTCCTCTGGGGAAAAAGGAGTCGGTGCCTCGTATCGGGGTAATCAGGGACGCAGCCTTCCAGTTCTATTATCCTGAAAACTTGGAGGCCCTTGAGACTGCCGGGGCTGAGATTGTCACAGTAAGTGCCTTGGCAGATTTACGGCTTCCTAGTCTGGATGGTCTTTACATAGGAGGCGGCTTTCCGGAAACCCATGCACAGGCCCTTGCACAAAACGACGGCTTTCGAAAGGATGTGCATCGCTTGGCCGAAGATGGGCTTCCCATCTATGCCGAATGTGGTGGGCTGATGTATTTAGGCGAAAGCCTGGTCCTGCACGGCAGGACATATCCCATGGTGGGGCTGCTTCCTGTTGTATTCGGGTTTTCCAAACGGCCTCAGGGACACGGTTACACCATTCTTGAAGTGGAAAAGCCCAATCCTTATTTCAGGCCGGGCACCCAGGTTCGGGGCCATGAGTTTCATTATTCAAATATCTTGAGCTGGCGAGGACAGCCAGAAGACCTGGCCTTTCGTATGGTCCGCGGGGGAGGGCTTGACGGCAAGCGCGACGGTCTTTGCTACAAGAACACTCTAGCCACCTATACGCACATCCACGCCCTGGGAACACCTTCCTGGGCCGAGGCGATGGTCCGCACGTGCAAGGGTTGGCAGGCAAGAACCAGGGAAAATACGAATTCCACCATCAACGGAAAAAAAATAGGGTAAGGCCTTAATTGACGCTTACCCTATATTGTTTTTCGTTTCCCTTTGTTACTTCTTTTCCTTGGGATGGCAGCCTGTACATGCGGTGGGGCCGGTCGGCTTTTTCTTCGTCTTCAGATCCTTGTGGCATCCCTTGCAGTTTTCGTGAATAGCTGAATAGTAATACTTCTTGATTTCTTCCTTCTGGCTCAGCTTGGCCTCACCCTCTTTTGCCTTGGGTGCCTTGGCTTCCTTGTGGCACTCAGGACATTTTTTGACCTCATCGCCCTCTTTCCACACATTCTTGCCGCCCTCGAAATGATGGTGGCACTCGGTGCAGGCAAGCTTGAAATCTTCATGGTGTTTCTTGTGAGTGAACATAACCAAGGTCTTCTTGTGCTTCTTGAACACCTTGGAATCCATGGTGATGGTGTCAGGGGCCTTCTGGGTTGCATAAACCGCAGAAAAGAGAAATGCAACCCCTAGTGCCGTAACCGCTAGCATTGACAATAATCCTTTTTTCATGAGCTGTTTTAACCTCCTTTCTCAGAAGCTATTATAATGAAAATGCCAATTACTTGGGCCTAAAAAACGTCGGTCTTTTTAGCAAAATTTGCAGGATGTGTCAAGAGCAAAAGCCCCTACCCGGCACTTTCTTGGGCCTTTTCCAGGTCTTCTGTTATCTTCTTTTTGCCAAACATCCTGGCGCCGATAACACCCACCTCATAGAGGGCAATTAACGGGCCTGCCATCATTATTTGGGTGATGACATCAGGTGGAGTGAGGATGGCTGCAAAGATGAAGAAGAGCAGGATGGCATACTTGCGATTCTTTGTTAAGAACGGCACGTCCACGATACCGAGCTTTGCCATAAAGGTCACAAAAAGGGGGAGTTCGAAGACTACGCCAAAGGCAAAGAGGAGTTTGGTAGAAAAGCTAAGGTATTCTTTCATTGAAGGAAGGGGTCTAATGGCATCTGAGGCAAATCCCATGAAAAATTTGAAGCCGAAAGGAAAGACAATAAAGTACCCAAACAAGGCTCCACCCAAAAAAAACAGGGAAGAGAGGAACACAATCGGCACAACCCAACGTTTTTCCTTGTTATAGAGTCCGGGGGCAATGAACATCCAAAGCTCGTACATTATGACAGGGATAGCCAAAAGAATACCTGCGAGGAAGGCGACTTTCAGATAGGTAAAAAAGGCCTCGGGAAGCCCGGTATAGACAAGCTTTTCCTCTGGTGGCATGGCCAAAAGCAGAGGATGCATAAGGATCTCAAAGAGCCTCTTGGAAAAGGCATAACAGGCACAAAAGCCGACAGCCACGGCAATAAAGCAGATGATCAGGCGCTTGCGAAGTTCCCCAAGGTGGGCCGTGAAAGGGAGCTTTTCGTCTTCAGGCATCCTCGGAAGACTCCTTCCGCTCTTCCTTCCGCACCGCCTGTTGCGCAGATTTTCCTTCCACAGGCTCCTGATAAGGTTCTGTCACCTTCTCGTCAAAGGTGTCTTCAAGGTCTTTTTCGGATACGGCATCATCGCTTTCTCCGAATTCATCGTCGCTGTCAACAGAAGCAGATCCTTGGACCATTGATTTTTGAACGGTTTGTTGGATATCCCCCTTGATCTCTCGCAGTGTATTCTTGGCCTCCTTGAAGTCATTATCTGCGTCGATGCTCTGCTTGAAGTCCTGAGTGGCTTTCTTGAACTCTGCGATACCGCGTCCTAAGGACTTTGCGATCTCAGGAAGTTTCTTCGGTCCGAGAACGATCAGTGCAATAGCCAGAATCAAGAGGATCTCCGGCATTCCCATTCCAAACACAGGTGGCTCCTTTATGGTTCAGGTTTTTCTAGTTACATACAGAAACGTGATAAAGATTATATAGATGCCACGTCTTACTGTCAAGGTATATCGAAACACACTCGGGCAGATAATGCATTGACAACAAAGGATACCTCTCATATGCTGCATCTTTAGTTCAGCCGGAGTGGTGAAACTGGTAGACGCAGAGGACTCAAAATCCTCCGGGCCTTGCGCCCGTGTCGGTTCGATTCCGACCTCCGGCACCACACTGTATCAAACGCTTCGTCGTTTTTTTGTCTTGACAAGAGAGGCTGTTTTGTGTATGTCCCATCAAATCGCTAGGCTTTAGTAGACCCTTATTGATTGTAACAACCGGGACCAACCCCTATGGACCTAAGGAATCTCCTGCACAAAAAGAGGTCTCGCATAGTCAAAAAATGGTGTGACATTGTTTTGGAGACCTATCCTCAAGAGAGCCAGAGCTTTTTTAAGAGGCAAAAGGATCGATTTGCAAATCCGGTGGGGCAGACCATATCTGAAGGGATAGCCTCTATTTATGATGAGCTCCTGGAAAAAAGGGATTCTGACAAGATTTCGCTGTTTCTGGACAATATCATCAGGGTAAGAGCAATCCAGGATTTTTCTCCGTCCGAGGCTATAGGCTTTGTCTTTGGATTAAAGAAAATCATAAAAGAAGAGTTAGAAGATGAGATCCAGGATGGGCAATTCACCGAAGAGTTGGCCGCGTTTGACTCCAGGATAGACGCATTAGGTCTGCTCAGCTTTGATATCTATGCAGCATGTAGGGAGAAGATCGCAGACATCAGAGTCAACGAGATAAAAAGGCGCTCATCCACATTACTGAAAATGACAGGCCTGGTATATGAAATGCCGGGAGATGAAGACGGTGTTGAGGAAGGCAAGTCCAACAACGGATAACTTTACACAGAAGCGAGGGAACACTAAATGAATGTCATACTGAGCCTTACGGTTTCCTTCTTAGCGGTTTTCGCACTGGTGGTGATTTCTTTTGCTGGCGTGTGGGGGGCACACCTGCACCACCTCTTTGGGATTGTCATACCTTATATTGCCGTGATCATATTCTTTGCCGGCGTCATCTGGCGGGTGATCCGGTGGGCACGATCACCCGTGCCTTTCCGCATACCTTCTACATGCGGGCAGCAAAAGACCTTGCCCTGGATCAAGAAAGGTTATCCGGACTATTTTGATAACCCCCACACCACCTTCGGTGTTGTAGGCAGGATGATCCTGGAAGTGCTCTTTTTCCGTTCCCTTTTTAGAAACTCACGGATGGATTTCAGGGGTGGCCAGCAGATCAGGTATGGATCTTCCAAGTGGCTGTGGCTCGGGGCCATCGTGTTTCACTATACATTTCTGGTTGTCTTGATCAGGCACCTTCGCTTTTTCACAGAGCCCAATCCTTTCTTTGTAAAGGTTATTGAAAACATTGACGGTTTTTTTCAGTTCTTTCTTCCCACAGTCTATCAAAGCGGCTTCCTGCTTGGGGCGGCTGTCACATTTCTTCTCCTAAGAAGAATACTTTTACCCAAAGTCCGCTACATTTCCCTGCCAGCCGATTACTTTCCCCTGTTTTTGATCATAGGGATCGCCTTTACCGGCATCTTGATGCGCTATGTTCTCAAGACAGATGTGGTCGGTGTCAAAGAGTTGACCATTGGGCTGGTCCATTTCAATCCCAAGATTCCAGAAGGGGTTGGTGTGCTCTTTTACATCCACTTGTTTCTTGTGAGCACGCTGTTTGCCTATTTTCCGTTCAGCAAGCTGGTGCACATGGCAGGTGTGTTCCTGAGCCCTACAAGAAACCTGGCAAATAACAGCCGTGCAGTCAGGCACATCAATCCGTGGAACCCCCCTGTCAAGGTACACACTTATGATGAGTATGAGGACGAGTTTAGAGAAAAAATGATAGGAGCCGGAATCCCAGTAGAGAGACAACCAGCAGCGCCGGCACAAGAGGAATAAACGTACAAAAGGAGTCATTATGGCTAAGATACCAGAGAGCTGGAAGGTTCCATCACCTGATGAGTTGCTGAAGGAGGTGGATCATAAACCAAAGCCTCCTGTGAAGGGGTGGATGAGGACACACCCTGTTGAGATCAAAGATGGCATGCATTGTTACGCTGCCCTGCCCAAGAGGCTTAAGCCTGTGGGCATGCCGAACCCAAGGACCTGGTCGGCGAGTGATGAGGATTGGAAGCTGCCCAAGAACTGGGAAGAAATTTTTTTGGACGGGATGAAAGATCGGCTGGGCAGGTTCCGGTCTTTTAAGCTTTTTATGGATATTTGTGTTAGGTGCGGTGCCTGTGCCGATAAATGCCACTACTTCATCGGCTCAGGGGATCCCAAGAACATGCCAGTCCTGAGGGCAGAGCTCCTCAGATCGATATATCGAAAACACTTTACAACAGCTGGGAAGGTCCTTGGCCCTATTGCCGGCGCGCGCGAGCTGACCTACGATATACTCAAAGAGTTGTGGTACTACTTATACCAGTGCAGTGAGTGCCGTCGATGTTCCGTGTTTTGTCCCTATGGTATTGATACAGCCGAGATCACCATGATGGGCAGAGAGCTGACCAACCTGTTGGGGCTGAACATCGACTGGATCGCCGCCCCTGTTGCGTTTTGTTACCAGACAGGCAACCATATGGGCATTCAGCCCCATGCCATGAAGGAGATCATCGAATTTTTTGTGGATGAGATAGAGAATTACACAGGCGTCCGTGTAGAGCCGACCTTTAACAGAAAGGGTGCTGAGATCCTCTTTGTCACGCCCTCCGGCGACCTATTTGGCGATCCGGGCACTTACACAGCCATGGGCTATCTCATCTTATTCCATGAGCTCGGGCTCGACTACACCTGGAGCACATACGCCTCTGAAGGTGGAAACTTTGGTTTGTTTACGTCCAATGAGATAATGAAGCGGCTCAACGCCAAGATGTATGCGGAGGCAAAACGACTTGGGGTAAAATACATACTCGGCGGAGAATGCGGCCACATGTGGCGGGTCATCCACCAGTATATGGGCACCATGAACGGTCCTGCGGATTTCCTGGAGGAACCGGTCTCTCCGATCACGGGTACAAAATTCGAGAACGCAAAATCAACCAAGATGATCCATATCATGGAATTTACAGCAGACCTGATCAAGAACAACAAACTGAAACTGGACCCGAGCAGAAACGATCATCTGACGGTGACTATGCATGATTCGTGTAACCCCGCACGGGGCATGGGCTTTTTTGAAGAACCCCGGTATGTTATCAAGAACGTGTGCAATAATTTCTATGATATGCCCGAAAATACCATCAGGGAAGAGACCTTTTGCTGCGGTGCCGGATCCGGCCTAAACGCCGGCGAAGATATGGAGTTGAGGATGCGCGGGGGTCTGCCCAGGGCAAACGCCGTAAGATACGTGCACGAGAAATATGGCGTGAACAAGCTTGCCTGTATTTGCGCCATTGACAGGGCAGTACTTCCAAACCTCATGGAATATTATGTACCAGAGGTGGATGTTACCGGTATTACTGAGATGGTGGCAAATGCCATGGTACTGGAGGGCGAAAAGCAAAAGACAGTTGATCTGCGCGGCGAACCCCTTCCAGGCAAGGAGGATAGCAAGTGATGTATGACGGAGGCAAAATAATTACCGGAATTATTATAGGTTTCGTATTATTGACATTTCCCGTCTGGTATAATTTGGGAAAGGCTGAGCCCCCAAAAAAGGATCACGAGCCGATCTTGCCAGTCAAAGAAAAGCAGTGCGTGGAGCCGACACCGTACATGAAGACCAAACACATGCAGGTGGTGGACCTGTGGAGAGATTCAGTCGTTCGAACCGCCAAGAGAATCTATGTGAGTAAGGATGGCAAAAAGTATGAGATGAGCCTCCAAAATACCTGTATGAGCACTCAGTGTCATGCAAAGAAGACCGAATTTTGCGATAAGTGTCACAACTATGCAGGTGTAACTCCTTACTGCTGGGATTGCCATATCCCACCCAAGGAAGAACCAAAGCAGAAACTCGAGGAAAAACATTAAGGAGAAGTGGTGATGGCTGTGAACAGAAGAAAGTTCTTAAAAATTGCCGGAATCTCTACACTGGGTATGGCGGCTAAGCCTGCCGCAGATGCCCTTGCAATCGAGTGGTTGGACAAGAGACTGGGCGGATTCACGATCCCAGAGACACTCTTCCACTTTTTTCAGAAGCCGGTGGGGGCAAGACGTGGGGATGCCCTAATAGCAAAACGATGGGCCATGGTCGTGGATGTAAGGCAGATGGATGAGGAGATAGCCCAGGCCTGTACAAATGTCTGCCATAAGATCCACAATGTTCCTCACATAGATAATCCCAAGCACGAGATTAAGTGGATCTGGCAGGAGGATTATGAGCACGCCTTCACCGATCAGCAGCACGAATTTGCAGGGGATAGTGTGCACGAACTGCCTTTTCTAGTCATGTGTAACCACTGCTACAACCCACCCTGCGTGCGTGTGTGTCCCACAAAGGCAACATTTAAGAGAAAAAGTGACGGTATAGTGTTGATGGACATGCATCGCTGTATTGGATGCCGCTTCTGTATGGCGGCTTGTCCCTATGGATCAAGGAGTTTCAATTGGTTTGATCCGAGAAAATTTCTTAAGGAGGAAGAACAAAACCCTGAATTTCCCACCAGAATGAAGGGTGTGGTTGAGAAGTGCAATTTTTGCGCAGAACGCCTTGCCAAGGGGCTCATACCAGCCTGCGTGGAGGTTGCTCAGAAACTCTGTAGGGAAAAGGGTCGCGACCCAGCACTTACATTTGGAGATTTGGAAGACCCTGACTCTGAAGTGAGGCAGGTGTTGAAGTCAAACTATTCTATTCGGCGCAAACCATCGCTTGGTACGAATCCAAACGTGTATTACATTGTGTGAGGTAGGTGGCTATGCTTGAGAAGGCACTTGTGGGAGGGCGGAAATACTGGATATGGATGGGGTCTTTGCTGTTTTTTATTGGATTGGCCTTTGTCATGTGGCTCTGGCAACTCCGTGTAGGCCTAGGCATCACTGGCATGAGTAGAGATGTATCGTGGGGGGTATATATTGCCAACTTCACATTCCTTGTTGGTGTGGCAGCCGCGGCCGTGATGGTCGTTCTTCCGTACTATATCCATCACTATAAGGCCTTTGGCAGAATTACTATACTGGCAGAGTTCTTGGGGGCTTCCGCATGCTTGATGTGCCTGTTGTTTATCACTGTGGACATTGGTAACCCGGCCAGGATGCTCAATGTGCTTCTGCACCCCACACCGAATTCTATCCTTTTCTGGGATATGATTGTCTTGAACGTGTATCTTTTCCTTAACCTGTTTGTCGGGTGGAATGTCCTGATGGCAGAGCGTAAATCCGTTCCGCCTCCCAAGTGGGTCAAGCCCTTCATATATATCTCTATCCCATGGGCTATCACTATCCACACGGTAACGGCATTCCTTTACGCTGGTTTACCGGGAAGACATTTCTGGCTCACTGCTATCATGGCGGCACGATTTCTTGCTTCTGCTTTTTGCGCCGGCCCTGCCCTGCTCATCCTTATCTGCCTGATTGTGAGGAAGAATACCAGATTTGACCCTGGCGATAAGCAGATTAGGACTCTTTCCGGTGTTGTTACGTACGCAATGATCGTGAACGTGTTCTTCTTCTTGCTGGAGCTCTTCACAGGATTCTACAGTAACATCCCTGGACATATGCACACGATTCAATACCTGTTTGCTGGACTGCATGGACATGATGCCCTGGTCCCCTGGATGTGGACGTCTTATTTCTTTGCAGCCGTTGCCCTTGTTTTGCTAATTCTGCCGGCTACGCGTAGAAATGATGACACCCTTGCTGTTGGGTGCATTTCCGTTTTCATTGCTACATGGATCGACAAGGGCGTCGGGTTGGTGATTGGTGGGTTTGTGCCGAATCCGTTTGAGCATGTCACCGAATACGTGGCCACGGTTCCAGAGATTCTGATTACAATTGGCATTTGGGCAGGTGGCTTCTTTATGCTGAGTGCTCTTTACAAAGTAGCAGTATCGGTAAAAGAGGAGCAGGAAGCTTAGGGTTAGGGTCGAAGCCCTTTGGCCAAACACGCTCTGCAAGCCAGAAAGGAGAGATAGCAATGTTGTTGGTGATTGCTATTGGCGGTTTTTTCCTTGGTATTATGGTGTTACTCGTTGTGGGATATTGGAATGAATACTAAGCGGTTTTTTTTGCTTCTCAGTGACCACTTGGTCCGCGCTTGCCGGCAGCATTATAGGCAGTACCGAGTGCTATAATAACAAGTATTATCTCCCATACAAGAACCGCGGCCCAGCTGTTAAACAGGTGATAGGTCAAGCCTCCAACAATTATTCCGGGTATACCAAACACAACCAAAATCCCTAGCATTCTTGCAATCTGCATATTCAACTCCCAAGTTTCATACTCTTGTTACCGTGTTAATAGTCACCGTGTCCTTTCTATTCTTTCCGCTTTACCGCCCCTTTAGAGAGAGTGTGTGCCCCTGTTGCCCAAAACCTTCAACGGGAAAAGAATTTGGGGGGTCTCCGGCTGGGGCCTGTCAGTGATTATTGTGCCCTTGGTCCTTCTTACACAGCCAGTCAAAGAAAGCCCGAATCCCACAATAGTGTAAGATGATAACAAGGCTTACCAAAACAGTATAAAGGGAACCCATGAAGACAAAGTGAGTCGGATCGTTCACCCACTCAAAAGCAAATGGAAACATAGCACACCTTCCTACAGCGGATTGAGCTTCTTTTCTTGGGGAAAGATCGGCAGATACCGATACGAAAGGGATATGAAGATGGCACCCAGCCAAAGCCAGAGCAATGTACTGGCCCACTCCACCCAGTTTGGATGATAGCTAATAAATTTGTCAAAGGACATGACAGGAATCGCAAGGGTTTGTACTGTCATGATCCATCGATTCATAAAGATCCCCGCACAGTTTAGAAAACAGGCAAAGATCAACAAGGGCTGATTGTGTCGCAATGGTTTAGTGACCAAGATGATAGCCGGAATCACCCCTAGTATCCCAAGCTCCGTTATAAGCACCCACCAACCATAAGGCTGATTCGCATAAAAACTGCCAATGGGCGAGCCTGCCTTTCCGGCCACACTGACCCAACCGATGGTATCCAGCCCCTTCAAGACCAGGTACAGACACAGCAGTCCCCCTGAGATCCTGGCCAGGATATCAATAACGTTTTTCTTGACCAGCTGCCTTCCTGTCAATGTTTCGGTTATCCGAGTGATCAGTATGGTAAAGCAAGGACCCACGGCGATGGCCGAAAGGATGAACAGGAAAAAGGTCCAAGGCCACACCAAGAACCCTTCACGATAGGCAAAGGGTCTGCCATAAAGCACTCCGGGCACACCCCCCAATGAGCCTTGGTGAAAAAACGAAAGAAATACGCCTACAGCTGCTATAGTGGGCATGGCTTCATGAAGGTGATGGGCAAAACCGTGGGGAAATCCAAACTTGTAAATCTGACGATTCTCCAAGACCAAGGGAAGGTATTCAATGCACAGCACCATGAAGTAGCACGTGATACAGAAAGCCACCTCCGTGAGCATAGAGTGGACATTCGCGTGCCAGAAGAGAAACCAGCCTCTAAGCGGTTGACCGATGTCCACTCCAAGGATGCCCTGAGCCGCAGCATAGCATATGAATCCGATAACCACGGCAAAATTAACGATATGCTTAAGCTCGTCTATCTTGACTATATACCTTAAGAAACTTGTGAAGAAGGCCCCTGCGCCAAGGGCAATAACACCCAGGTCTGCGGCGATCCACAGACCAAACGGATAATTATTATTCAAATAGGTCTGATTCAGGGCCAGTCCCCAACACAAAATGTAGGCTACGACACCCAACAGCAAAGGGACGTGCAAGACGCCTATCCACACAATAAACCGACCAAATGAACACCGTTTGACACCCTCTGGTATTAACGCAGAATCCATGATCGAATCTCCTTACTGAAACCGCTGCTGCCGCTTAGGGGCTATTAATGCCCCTCATGGCTTTCATGGGCTTCGCCCGTTCCCGTTTCTCCCATTGCTAAATAGACCTGTCCTGCCTTCCTGATCCAGGCCCGTGTTGAGACATAGTACACCTTAGGATTAGTGCCCAGTCTCTCCAAAAGCCGGAAGGCATTGGGAGATTTTTTTAACTTACAGACTTTGTGTTCTGGATTATCTAAGTCCCCGAACGTAATGGCCCCCGCAGGACACGCCTGCGTGCAGGCTGTTTGATATTCCTCTTCCTCAAGCTCGCGGCGCCCTTCCGCGTAAGCCTTATTTCTGGCCCGCTGGAGCCGATGAAAGCAAAAACTGCATTTTTCCACAACACCCCGCATGCGAGGTGACACATCTGGATTCAGGTACTTCTCCATCCCCTTTGGCCACTTCGCATCCCACCAGTTAAACACCCGGACATGGTAGGGACATGCAGCCATGCAGTACCGGCATCCAAAACAGCGGGTGTAAATCTGACTTACAATGCCGGTTTCATGATTATAATCCGTTGCCGTGGCGGGGCACACCGAAACACACGGTGTGTGATGGTGGCCGTGGCCCTCGCAATGCTGACAGGGCCTTGGGATATAGGAAATCTCAGTGTCCGGAAAAGGAAGACCATTGGTAATCTTATAGACCCGCATCCAAAAGTGGCTGAGTACCTTGTTACTGTTGTCTACCCTGAAGGGGATATTGTTTTCAGCCATGCAGGCCACCATACAGGCACCACAACCCGTACATTTGTCCAGATTAATCACCATGCCGTACTTGTAAGTCCTGCCGTGTCCTTTCTGATGCTCATCCGCGTTATGATGTGCCTCTTTCATAGTTACCCCTTCTTTAATGATTAAACGCTGGTCAGTTTGGCCCGAATGCCCCAGGTAGCACACAGGCCGGAGATCGCGTCTTCCACAACACCCATGAGGCTGTTGGCATTCACACCTTTGCCTGCCAAGTATTCGTCATAACCGGCATGGCCTAACCCTTTAGGTATAGCAATGGCGCCAGGCACGATCCCCTCATATAGGTGGACTAATACCATGGCTTTGCCTTTGGGTGTTTCGAGCATGGCACACTTGCCCTCGGCAAGTCCATAATCATAAGCCGTTTTCGGATTGACTTCGACAAAAAGGTCTTTTCCTTTTAACTCCGTATCTTCCAATGCCTTGGTACAAAATGGCGGGTTGCCGATAGCTCCGTCAGCCAGCCGCATTAATTCATAAGGTATCAAAGTCAGAGGATAACTCGATGTGTCGCCCTCGGCTTCCACCGGCTCGTAATCAAAGGCCGTAATAGAAAACTCGAATCTGCCGGATGGTGTGTTAAAGGCATTGCTCCATGGCGGCGGCTTGTAGTCCGCGTTTGTCACATATCCCTCTTCTTCCAGGGCATCCCATTTGTCTCCCATGGTTTCTTTCAACACGGTTTCATAGTCCTCCCAGGGGAAGGCACTGGCGACGCTCCCGCCCAAGGACTTGGCAATGGTCATGAGAACATCTCCCACATACTTTGTCTTAAACTGGGGCGACACCACGGGCTTGCGCAATCCAAGTATAGGCTTTTGCAGACCGACAGGCGTGGGCACATCCTCCCAGCGTTCCAGATAGTGATGATTGGGCAGGACAAGGTCCGCTTGATAGGCAGTTTCATCCATGTATGTTGAAAAGCTCACAACAAAGGGGATATTCTCAAACGCCTTGGCAACAGCCGCACTGTCTAAGGTAGTGAAATACGGATCAGCCTCATGGACCAGGAGGGCCTGAATCGCCCCGGCCTTGCCTCCACTAATCATTTGGGGCCAGCGGTCCGGCAGATACCTAGCTATAGGATAGCCCTTTGAGCCGGCACCATCGATGCGCGGTTTGCTGAAACCTGTCCGGGCTGTCGCATCCTGGTCAACTTCTGGCCATTTCCGAATGGCTACTTCTGGACGAGCCCACACACCACCCCGATTGTTGATGTTGCCTACCAGGGCATTTAGGGCGTGGACGGCCATGCACTCGTAAATGCTTCCAGATGTAGTTCCCTTTCCGCGGCCCCATACTGCCAACGGGCGATTTGCCCTTGCAAATGCCCGGGCCAAGTTGACAATCTTGTCGGCGGAAAGCCCCGTAATCTCGGATACAGTCTCTGGAGAGTATTCGGCCATTACCAAGCTACGCAACTCGTTAAACCCAGAGGCATGATTTTCTATGAACTTGGAATCGTACAGAGAATTCTTTATGATGACATTGGCCAGCCCCAGGGCAAGAGCCGCCTCAGTTCCCGGATTTATGGGATACCACTTGTCGGCTTTTGCTGCTGTATTGGACAGCCGCGGTTCAATCTGGACGACGGTGGCATGTTTTCTTGTGCTGCCGGTTCGCCATCTGCTGTGGGCTTGGATGACGCGCACGGGCGAACCCCAGCCCTCGATCAGACCGCTTCCAAAACTCAGAATGAAGTTTGCGTGCTCCAGATCATATCCCGCCGAGCTGTTTGTGCCCTGCATCATACCCATGGCTAATTCATAAGTGTCCTCAGTAGAAGCTGCACGAATAAGATTCGGCGACCCGTACGCCTTGAGGAAACGGTCAAACAACTGCGGTACGGTCCCGCGATCCGAGTTCACAATACCGGCTACTGTGTGGGCCTGTCCATTCTCGCGCAAATCGGCAAGTTTTGCGACCACTATGCCGATTGCCTCTTCCCAGGAGATTTGCTCCCAAATTCCTTCCCCTCGCTTCCCTGCCCGTCTTACAGGGCCAGGGACCCTCCATGGGCCATAGAGAAGCTGAAGCCCTGCTGCCCCCAGGGGACATATGCCCCCATTGTTGACCGGATAGCCCTCTCTACCCTCAATCTTTGTAACTCGGTCTCCAACCTTTCGAACCGTGATACCGCAGTCACCAGGGCACAGGTTGCACACCGTGTCAACATGCGTAACTTCTCCTTTGTCAGGAACCGGGACCCACGGCCAGTTCTGCGTCCAGATGGCAACATCATCCATTAACTTCCAGTTCACGGGTGAGAGCATAAAGCCGGTGCCGGCCCCAACCGAGAACCCAACCGCAAGTTCAACAAAAGTCCTTCTGTCAAGTTTCATAGGTTCTCCCCTCGCGTGCATCCGAAAAGAACTTTACTTGATGCCTACTTGTGGCACACAAAGCAGGCTTGATTGGTGCCATGTTTCTCGTGGCACTCTGCGCAGTCATCCATCTTCATCCGATCCCACGAGTTCTTCTTAAGGCCTGCGATATTCCAGCCCCAGATATTGCGACTGTATTTCGTGAGAGGGTTATACTGATAAGGCCTCGTGTGTTCCGACTCCCCTACAGGACCGTGACAAGTGACGCATTCCATCTCCGCCATCTTGATGTGGGCTGCATGAGAGAAAAAAACGCACACGGGCTGGCGGGAATAAATCAACCAGGGAATTTCCTTTTGAGGTTCCACATATTCCGAGATTAACTTCGCTTCTTCGGGGTTCTCACCCATTGCCTCTTCATGACACTCAACGCACTTTGTCAGCTTGGGGACCCCAGAGAAACTCCCGTCCTCGCGAAAATAGTGACATCCCTCACAATCGCCCAATTCTTCTGCATGTAGCTTATGGTCGAAGTCAATCGGCTGTTGTTTCTCAGAGTAAAGGAGTTGCGGAAATATTATCCAGCCCACAAAGAGAAGGGACACGAAGCCAACAAAAAAGGCGGCCAGTGGTAGGAGAAATCGCCAGCTGCCCGGCTCCACTGCCTGTGCCTGTCCTGTGCCTGCCTTTTCCTGTCCACCCTCAGCTACGTTTTGCTCTTTTTGATCTGTTGTACTCATGGCAACTCCAATTCAAGTTAAGTCCTGAGCATTAAGATGCTCATGGGAACACGAATCTGCGCTGAAAAATAGTCAGACAAGACTAAATGTTGAAAATATCACAGCTTGTGCAACCAAAAACGTACCGTTCCCATACCCTGAAGCCCTGATTTTGTCAAGCGAAAATCATAGCTTTTGAGGAGGCATCACGGAAGCCTGCGTTTCAAGAAGAGGTAAAAGACTACCTGTACAACTTCTGCGACAAATCCGAGGGCATATAGAGCTGCATGTTTGTAGAAAATAAACTGCCATGCAAACAGGGCCGCAGCAAGCAGCAGAGAGATTTGCAGCACGTTCACACAGAGTCGAGCTTCGGCTCCCCTTTGTGCCGCCCAAAAGGCCAAGTACGCACGGGTGCCGGGAACGCTCACTGCTAGAGAAAACCAAAACTTTTCCGTGGGGAAAAACACCATGGGCCAATCGTAGCGGGCAAAGGCTTTGTTAACGACAAGGATAAGCCAGTTAGGATTGACGAGAAAAAGCACCGTTACCGCTACATAGATAACAGCCGCTACCTCAAGGGACCACCGGACTCCTCTTGGCAAAGACCCTGTCTTCAATTCCCCCATGACTCTGCTGCTTTCTCCAGAATGTCTGCCTTCATGGCATCCAGATCTTCACGCTTGATCCGAGCCCCTTTCATGCCGCCGTTAAGGGCAATCTCCGAGACATAGTTGTGGCCATCCCCTGTGACGAGCAGGTCGATGTGGGCATAGGGAAACTTTCCTCGCTCCATGACAGTGCGGCACAGGGCAAGCTGATCTTTATTACAGTCATACCGCGTGCTGGTTCCCCCTACCGAGAGGTTCATCCTAAAGTTATGCTTATTTTGACGGGTATAGGCTTCGTAATAGTCCCCTGCCATAATGACTCGCACATCAACATAATTTTCGACAAATGGCTGTATGACAAAGGGATACAGGATGGTACCAAAAGACGCTTGATTGTATGCGGCCTCAACATTGTCCCATCGATGAACTCCGAACCCACAATTCATACGATCCTCTTTTGTGACCACAGGGCCTATACCATGCTGAGTGTAGGTGCTGATGGCATACATGAGATCCACGCGTCTGGTGATAATCAGAGTGTGAGGAACCATCCAGTGCCGAAAGGCAAGGGCCTGGGCCGCCTTTGAACGGCCAAGAGTTTGTGAGAGGGCTGACGGGAAAAATTGGACTCCTCTTTCGAGAAGATCAATATAGACGCGGTGCCTTAAGTGCTTGAAGCTGAGCATACCTATGAAACAGTCGCCTGCCTCCACTTCATCGTATCGTTCTCTTAGCTCACGGTTTGTTCGGATTATCACAAGAACAGCTCCCTGTTAATGCAAGCATTTCATTGATACACAGTCAGATAAACCAATCTAAACTAATTCAACGAATTTAACCAATGTAACAAATAACCGCAGGCCCTTCTACTCACAGACTGCACTTGTGTCATCTTCAGATCCTGTCTGTACACTCCAGCGCCAGTTCGATCAGTCGATCCAACAGTTGGCTAAAGGAGATTCCCGCGGTTTTTGCTGCCAACGGAAAAAGGCTTACGGGTGTCATCCCAGGTATGGTATTGGTTTCCAACACATAAATGGTTTCATCGTGGATGATCATGTCAGTCCGGCTATACCCGCGACAACACAGCGCTCGATGGGCAGCAACAGCAAAAGACTGGGCACGATCACAGATGGTTTTATTCACTCTGGCCGGACAGATTTCGCTTGTAGCCCCTTGTGTGTATTTTGCGGTGTAGTCAAAAAACGTATAGCTGGATTCAGGGATAATCTCGACAAGAGGCAGCTGCTGGAGTTCATCGTTTCCCAAGACCCCACCCGTAATCTCAGGCCCTTCCAGGTAAGCCTCCGCAATAACGTAGGGGCCGTGTTCAAACGCCTTCTCAATGGCCTCTGGTAACTCATCGGGAGCGGACACAACGGTGGTGCCAATACTCGATCCGCCATACCGTGGCTTGACTACTAAAGGGTATCCCGGTTTCTTGGCTAAGGCCTTGGCATCAAGGGGCTTTGCTCGTGTTAGCACTTCGTAGGGTGGCACTGGGAGGCCCGACTCTTTGTACAGCCTTTTAGACACCCATTTATCCATGGCCAAGGCGCTTCCCAGGACGCCAGAACCCTGGTACGGTATCTGAATAAGATCAAGGACTCCCTGCACAGTGCCGTCCTCGCCATAAGGCCCGTGCAGGGCAATGAATGCTACATCTATGCTGGGTGCATCTGCTACAAGTCTTCCGAGATCAGTAGCCGGATCATAACGAGTGACGTCATATTTAGCCTTGTCGAGGGCTTCATGCACTTGGTTGCCACTCTTAATGGATACTTCACGCTCAGAGGAAACACCACCTGAAAGCAAGGCCACCTTTAGTTTTATCATCGACTTATACGCACCTCATTCGTCGTTCCACCCCTCAGCTGGACATCCCGTGCACTTCGGATTCTTCCTTACACAAAATGTGTGCCCGAGATGTACAAGGAGTGCGTGGTACTCGTTAAACATGGCAACGTCAGGGTCCAGGCAGTCCATAAAAAAACTCTGAACTTCATCATAGGACGTCTCTTGAGGCATAAGACTGTGCCTAGAAAGGATCCGTTTGGTATAGGCGTCCACGACAAAAGTTGGCTTGTTCCCAGCGTATAGGAGTATGCTGTCCGCCGTTTCAGGTCCGATCCCGTTCACAGATACCAACTGGCTTCGCAAGGTGTCGAGGTCTCTGGCCAGGAGGTGATCGAGACCACCAGGGCTTTCCCGGAAAAGAAACTCGATAAAGTGCTTCAACCGCCGGGCCTTAATATTGTAATAACCCGCCGGCCTAATCATAGTTGCCAAATCCTCAACCGGAAGATGGTAGAGGGCATCCGGGGTCAGCAGGTTTCTTGCTTTCAGGTTATCTATGGCCTTTTTGACGTTTCGCCAGGCGGTGTTTTGGGTAAGAATGGCGCCAACAGCCACCTCAAAGGGAGAGTCCCCTGGCCACCAATGGCGGGGCCCGAATGCCTTGTGCAGTCTATCGTAAAGCTCCAGTAAAATGCTCTTTCTATCAAACATCAGTGATCAGGGCCCGAAGCGCTTCAAGAGCTTTTCTTCATAGCGTTGATGTTCTTCACGGCTAACATGGGTTCGACGCATCATATTCAGCCTCATGATAAGAAAATTCAGTTTCTTGATCCGCCGATACTTGGCTCTTGTGTCTTCCATGCCGACCAGGAGGTCTTCGATTCTTGCGATCTCCTTTTTTAGAGAGATTTCAGGCGGCACGCAGCCGGCGTTTTTTAGGATCTTATAAACGATCCGAAGATCTTCCGGCAGGTGGGAATCATCTTCCAGGACAAGGGGCTTTCCTGCTCCGGGCAAGTCATCGAGGACCCCGTCCTTTATTGCCTCCTGTATACGTCTTTCAGCGATTTTCTGAAAACAGATCATGGATTAACCACAGACACTCACAGACCTCTTGTTAGGCGGACCTGGCCGAACAAAAACAATCATCCACGGTTGGCGGAAAGACACATGTGGTTTTTGAGACAGCACCTATTCATAACATCACTTTTATTCTGGTTCACTTGTAAAGCTCTTTTTCGATGAACAGGCTTACAATATCCTCATCCACGCGACCTGCTTTTGCATGGGCGTTGAGTATTTCGCATGCCTTTGAAGGGGACACGGCGCTGCGATATGGACGATCAACTGCGGTCAAGGCATCAAAGATATCTGCAATGGCCAAGATGCGAGACTGGAGGGGCAGTTCATCAGACTTGAGCCCCCTAGGATAGCCGGTTCCGTCCAGGAACTCGTGGTGTGAGGCTGCAAATAATGGAACATTGCTTAAGGATTTTGTAAACGGAACACTTTTTACAATATTGTACGTATGTTCCACGTGGGTTTGGATTTTCAGGTATTCCTTTTCCGTCAAATTGCCTTTCTTCACCGAAAGAGACTTGAGTTCCTCATCGGTCAAATAGGATTTGATGTTCCCATCAAGATCTTCATACGTCTTGTAAGCTATTGCCTTCAGGCTTGCTGCGTCTTCGTCTGACAGAAGAGGAGACCGGTTCACCCTTTTGATAAAATTCAAATCCTCTTCTATTTTTCTTTCTGCTTTCTTGACCTGTTCGTTGATGCTATGGCTTTGCGTCTCACTTATATTCGCAGCAGATCTGTGTTTCATGATACGGATAGCTGTCAGGGCTTTAATGAGCTCAAACCTGGTCTCAATCGTGGCCACAGTGTCATCGGACAGCTTGTTTCCCTTGTCCAAGATGTGTTCGGGGACACCGATTTTGCCGACATCATGAAGCCAAGCAGCATAGATGACCTCTTCCATCTGTTCCGGGGTGAAAGACACTTCCTCAAAGGGGCCGCTGGTCTTATCACTTATGGCACGAGCAATGGCTTCGCAGAGGTCGGCTACCCGCTTAGAATGCCCGGCGGTTTGAGGACTTCTAGCATCTATGGCAGAGACAGAGTACTTGATCAAGGCGGCAAACAGCGCCTTGATGTCAGCAATCAGCTTGGCGTTTCGGATGGCCACGGCTGCCTGTGATGCCAGAGACATGACAAGGTGTTCGATCGATTCCTCGAAAGGGACTATAGCACCTGTTTTGTCCATGGCATTTATCAGTTGTAGAACACCCAAGATTTCTCCCCCTTGATGTTTCATGGGAACAACCAGCATGGATCTTGTAATGTAGTTGTTGCGTACATCAAGGTCAGAATTGAAATTGTACGGTACTGTCTTGGGCAGATGGTAAACGTCATCTATGTTAAGGACTTCCCCAGTAATTCCCACAAAGCCTGCAATACTCTCTTTTGAGAGCGGAAGGGGATAAGGCTTGAAATCAGGGGGAGGATCAAAACGGCCTTCCAGGGTGTCATTTTGGGCCACATGAAAGTAGAGCATGTCATGTTCAAGGATATACAGGCTGCCAGCATCTGCACTTGTGAAAGCCCTGGCTTCATGGACTATTAACTCTAAAAGCTTTTCCAGATGAGTTTGACCGGAAAGGGCGATGCCGATCTGGTTGAGCTTCTCAACTTGTTCTCTTAATGCGGACTCTGGGGAAAATTCTTGTTTATCTTGACTCCTGTAAGGATGATTGTACTCACCAGGGCCCGAATGCAACGTAATGTCTCCAGTTTCCAGTTGCGTACTCACGGCTTTTCCATATAGGATTTCACGCGACCTTTCAAGCGCTTTTGAACAGGTTATTGCAAGAGTTTACCTTTTTGAAAGAAGCCCCATTTTGCTTATTCCTGTGAACAAAAAGGCCTTTCCCCAGATAGGTGAAGTATTGCATAATATTTAATTTAAAATAGGAGACACTGTTATGACAACGCGCGCTTTTGGTTATGCCAAGCTGGACCAGCCGGACGTCCTTCAAGCCCTGTTTCATCCCAGACAGGAAACCGACTCCAGTCCGCCACCGAATGCCATCGACCACTACATTATAGTTGAAGATGGCGTTCGGATCGCTGCCAGGTTTCACATGGCAGACGGGCCAGATCCGAATATTTTGTTTTTCCACGGCAATGGCGAAATCGTCAGCGATTACGATACCATAGGCCCCATGTATAATAAACATGGGCTGAGCCTGCTTGCTGTGGACTATCGAGGTTATGGGCGCAGTGGGGGGGTGCCTACGGTAACAGCTATGCTGGGTGATACCCACACTATCTTCAAAGAGGTCCGGGCATGGCTCAAGGCTGAGAACCGCACAGGGCCCCTTGTGATCATGGGCCGATCCCTCGGCAGCGCCTGCACCCTGGAGCTGGCAGCTTCCTACGAAGCAGACATATCAGGGATTATCATTGAAAGCGGATTTGCCCACACGGTTCCCCTGTTGAACTGCCTGGGTGTTGATACAGAGGCGCAGGGTATTACCGAGAAAGACGGTTTTAAAAACGTCCAAAAGATTGCAGAATTTGCCAAACCGACTCTCATCATCCATGCCAGGTATGATCAGTTGATTCCGGTGGCAAGTGCCGAAGTCCTGCAAGTCCACTGTGCGGCCCGGAGCAAGGAATTTCACATGATAGGCGGTGCTGACCACAACACCATCATGGTCCGTACCGGCAAGTCTTATTTTGAGCTTATTAAGCAGTTTACTGACAAGATTGAGGGGAAACGTCCTAAGCGTTACTTCCGACGCGGGCCGAAGGCGCCACGGCAATAGGCAGTTTAGCTCTATCCCCTCAATCTTGATGAGCTCCCAAAAAGTCTTTTTGCCTCCTGCCCCTCGCCTCCAACCTCGATGATTGAATTTTCTGCGAGAAAAAGCACGCAATGTTCTCAAGGCGCCAGCCGCAATTTCATAACTAAGGAGCTATTAATATTTTCTATATCACAGGCTTGCATGTATGGATATTATGTATTGGATTTATAATCTTTTTTCCAATATCTTTAATATGAAATAAACGATTAGCCTGGATTCATCCAGAAAATGCAGGCGGAAAAGGGACATTTCTGGATGGGAACTAGCTGAAAGTGTGAATATGCTTGTGGAAATTGCAAAAAAAATGCTGGTTTCGCCGTGGCCTTATCGAATGGTTAGACTTGGACTTGGCGTGCTTTTTGTATGGGCTGGTGTTACAAAACTCCGTGATCCAGAAGCCTTTGCGAAGATTATTTCCACATATGAGCTGGTGCCCGAAGTGTTGATTGTCCCAATTTCATTCGGCCTTCCAGGGCTGGAGATAATTGGCGGCCTGGGCTTAATCTTTGACTTACGCGGCAGTCTGAGCGTCATTTTCTGCCTGTTGGTCATGTTCGTCTTGGTCTTGTGGTTTGGAATACTAAAGGACCTGGACCTGGACTGCGGGTGTTTTTCCCCGGCTGACCTGAAAGAGCACGGCGCACTGAGAGCGGCAATGCTACGCGATCTGGGAATGATGGCGGCGGTAGCCTACCTTTTTTGGTGGCGGCGGTCGGCTGTGGTGCGTTCACCGAAGTGTATGGACATGTGAGAATAGATCATGTTTTTCATGAAAAAAAAGACGTTGATGGGGCTATCCAGAACCTGTGGTTGAGCAGCCAAGATCGGTCCGACGGATTTGTCGGATGCCCTTAAGGCCTTACAGCCATCAAATGATCCCAATCTGCTGGTAGGTTTCGAAACAAGAGATGATGCCGCAGTATACCGAATATCTCCTGATATGGCTGTTATCAGCACGGTCGATTATATTACGCCACCGGTAGATGACCCATACTGGTTCGGCCAAATTGCTGCCGCAAATTCCCTATCTGACGTCTATGCCATGGGAGGCAATCCTATTACAGCCCTAAGTCTGGTCATGTTTCCTTCCACCAAGTTGGACATGAACGTGTTGAAGGAAATACTCCGCGGGGCAAGTGACAAGGTATTGGAGGCAAATGCCTCCATGGCGGGCGGTCATTCGGTAGACGATAATGAGCCGAAGTACGGGCTGGCCGTCACCGGAACCGTTCATCCTGACCGCATCCTTACCAATTGCGGTGCCAAAAAAGGCGATGTCTTGATCCTAACCAAACCTTTGGGTACCGGTGTCCTCTTCAATGCTTCGCGGTCCGGAAAGCTCCCGTACCGTGAATTGGAAGCCATCTTGCCCCATGTGGGTGCCCTGAACAGAAAGGCTATGGAGGTGGCCCTAAGCTTTGACGTCCATGCCTGCACGGACATAACGGGATTCGGCATTTTGGGACATGCGCTGGAGCTGGCAAAAGGAAGTGGTGTGCAAATTGACATATTCTATGATAGCCTCCCATTCTATCCGAATGCTCTCCACATGTATCAGAAAGGCGAAACCACCGGAAGCAATAAGGCCAATAGAAAATTGGTTGAGGGGTTTTGGAAAACAGCAACACAAAAATCGAGCGAGGAACAGGAACTGCTCTTCGATCCCCAGACTTCCGGGGGACTCCTGCTGTCACTACCCGATTCTCAGGCTGACGACCTCATGATGAAACTGAGAAAAGCGGCTGTTGGGACTGCGGTGCAGGTGGGCGAAGTACTTGCCAATACCGGTCCACACATACGTGTCGTGTGAAGTAATTGCGCTTTAATGGATAACGATGGGATGAGACCAAAACTGGCCATTTGTAACTTCCTTCCAGACCCGCAAGAGCTAAAGAGCTTTGCCATAAATCACGGTTTTTTCGGCATCGACTGGTCTTTTGACTCAGACGCACTTCCTGCTACATCTTCAGAAGAATCTGGTTGGGTACAAGGCATATCAGACCTTGAACCTCTGGAGGTTCGTTATCATTGCCCATTTTACCAGACAGACTTGGGCCATCATGATCCCAAAGAGGCAAAAAAGGCTGAATCTGTGTTCCACTATATCATTCGGCTTGTCTCCAAAGTGGAAGGCAAATATCTGAGCATCCATATAGGCCTTGGCCATAATTCGACCGAACCTCTTTCGTGGCAAGGAACGATCGACAACCTGGGACGCATAGTCCAATACGGTGCGGACTATGGGATGAAGATCTGCCTAGAAAACCTAGCCTGGGGATGGACAAGCAAACCGCATCTCTTTGAGAAACTGATACGCGGAAGCGGGGCCGCAGTGACGTTTGATCTCGGCCATGCCCATGCAAGCGAATCAGTGCGGAGTCAATACTATCGCGTTGAAGATTTTGTTACACCCCATGCGGACCGTGTTTTCAACGCACATATCTATCATACAGAAAAGTCACGCCTCGGGCACGTACCACCGAACAGACTGGAAGACATTGAAGACCGTCTCAAGATCCTGCAAGATATTGGCTGCCAGTGGTGGGTCCTGGAGATTAGAGAAGCTGACGGGTTATTGCAAACGAAGAAGGTCGTAGACGAATATTTGACGCAATAGTCAAACCCCAAGTCCATGATGAAAATTATCCTCATTCTCTTGGATGGCCTTGGTGATCGATCATATGAGATTCTGGATCATCGTACCCCTCTACAAGCCGCAGCCACTCCCAATCTGGACCGGCTCGCTGCTATGGGTAGTAACGGACTTTTCCATGCAGCGTTACCGGGTCAGTGTCTGCCCAGTGAGACCGCCCACTACCTCCTTTTTGGATACGACATGGAAAAATTTCCAGGCCGAGGCCTGTTGGAAGCCGTAGGTGAGGGCGTAGCATTTGAGGACAGAGATGTTTTGGCACTGGCGCACCTGTCAAGCGTGAACCGGAAAAAGCGTGCCTTAGTCCTCACACAAGGACCTGAAGTCTTCCATAAAGACATAAGAGAGATTGAGGACCTATTCGACGCTGTCACACCGTATGAGGCACACGGTATCCAGTTCAGGCTAGACAAGAAGAATCACCGCAACGACGCCATCTTGGTCATGAAGGGCAAGGTCTCTCCCCACATATCCGACTCTGATCCAATCCGTCTCGGTCGGGATATAGCCTGCATCGTGCCGATTTCGAACAACCCTGAGCCACAGGAGGCAACTCATACGTCAAGAGCGTTAAACGCGTACCTGAGTTACTGCTATAAGGTGTTGGACAGTCACGAGGTGAACCGCCGCCGTCGGGCAAGAAAGGCTCCTCCTGCAAACTTCCTGGCCACGCAACGCTGTGGCCGCCGTATTCTACAGGAGCCCTTTGATCGGCGCTGGGGCCTTACCGGCATGCTTATCGCGTCTGGGTCCGTATATGCTGGGCTGGCCCATGAACTGGGCCTCACCTTGGTACGAAAACAAGACGGCCAGGACCCCGGTGAAGACCTCAGAGAGCGCATCCACCTGGCGCTTTCCGATCCTTCCCACGATTTTATCCATGTCCACACTAAGGTGCCCGATGAGGCTGCTCACCATGGAGGTCCAGAGGACAAAAAAGATGCTATCACGGCCTTGGATCGTGGCCTGGATGAACTGGTACGAACGGTAGAGAGGAGAGATGACTTGCTGGTGGCAGTCACGGCAGATCATTCCACGCCCAGCATATCTTGTTTGATCCACTCTGGCGAACCAGTGCCAGTAGCGCTGGTCGGGCCAAATGTCCGACAGGATGATGTTGTATCCTTTGACGAGGTGAGTGCAGCAAGGGGATGCTTGGGCTTTCTGAGAGGTTCGGAGTTGATGTTAATGATGTTGAACTATGCAGATATGTCCTGCCTTGTGGGCCACCAACTTGGAGGCCGCAAAAGTCTCTACGTGCCAAAGAGTTACAAGCCGTTTAAGCTGACCGACTAATTCCATCTTGACAATGCGCAGACATTTTGCTAGCGTCACTTTTTGGCACGAAATAGGCGAGATGCAACCCACTGGATCAGGTCGGAAACGTTTAGTGCTGGGAGTTCCAGGACAGAAAGGAAGGTTCTGTCCGTACCCAGCACTAGGTGTTATCTAGACAACCCAATCATGGCCGCGGACAGTTCCTTCGAAACCCGCGGCTTTTTTTGTCTCAGGAAAATCAGACCTTGCGGTCACCATAGGCATTCTAGGCATTTGGGAAGAAGGCTAAACTCTTACCGGTTTTTTTGTTTGGAGAAGGGAGGTGAGATCGAAAACCGAATCAATAAAGGACTAACAATTTGCCCAAAGATAAGGAGGTTTAAAGATGAAACAAAGATCAATACTTCTACTGACAGCGATCTTTCTGGCTATGCTATTGGCATTTGCTTTTACTCTACCGCCCGCCAAGGCAGAACCGATCAAGCTAAGCTATGCCAACTTTCCGCCTGCTCCGACCTTTCCATGTGTTCAGATGGAGAGATGGAAAGAAGAAGTGGAAAAGCGGATCCATGGCAAGGTCGCCATTGACACATATCCGGGCGGGACTTTGCTCGGCGCCAAGAATATGATGGATGGCGTCATTGCAGGAACGGCCGACATCGGCTGCCTGTGTATGGCCTATCAACCCGGACGTTTTGAGGTTACTAATGCCGTCAGCCTCCCTTTGGGCCTGCCGAACGCACGGGTAGGCAGCCTTGTCCTTTGGGACCTTTATAATAAATACAACCCAAAGGCATTTTCCCAGGTGAAGGTCCTGACTATGTTCACAACGGCACCTTCAAACATCATGTCCAGAATACCCATAAGGAACTTAGATGATATTAAAGGTGTGTCGCTGCGCGCATCGGGTGGCGCTGCACAGATTCTGAAGGCTTGGGGAGCCAACCAGGTGGGTATGCCTATGCCCGCAACGCCAGAGGCGCTCCAAAAGGGTGTTGTCAAGGGCTTATTCTCGTCACTGGAAGTGATGATGGATTTTAAGTTTGCTGAGCTCTGCAAGTATGTGACCATGACTGAGACTCCGGTTTATCCCTTCGCCGTCGTTATGAACATGGACTCGTGGAAAAAGCTGCCCCAGGACGTCCAAAAGGTAATGGACGACTTGGCTTTGGAACAGTGTAAATGGACAGGCGAGTACATGGATAATCATGTGGATGAATCCATGGCGTGGTCGAAAAAGACACAAAACGTTGAAGTCATCCAACTCTCCAAAGATGAAAAGGCCAACTGGGACAGATTGCTCGAACCCATCACTGCTAAATGGATTGAAGATTGGAAGGCAAAAGGCCTGCCAGCAGAAGCTATCGTAAACGACATAAAGGCCTTTGCAAAAAACCACTAACAGTCGGATATCCCACCCTGCCCTGTTAAACAGTCACATTGTTTGGCAGGGCAAGGGTGGAATTAGACCTGGATATCAGATGAAGCTGGGGTGGAGGCAAAAGACGAGGCGAGGTTCTGCAAAGGTCGCGATATGGGGAATCTGGACAAGGTAAACCGGGTTTTAAATCAGGTCCTAATGAGGATGGCCTGCTTTTTTCTCGTGACGATGATCCTGTTGACCTGTGCAAACATACTGTTTCGCCTTGTTTGGGTGCCAGTCAGGGGGACTTTTGAGCTTATGGGATATTTTGGAGCCATTACCACGGCCTTTGCCTTAGGCTATACCCAAATGAAACGAGGGCATGTTGCCGTGGACATATTGGTCCTGCGTTTTTCAAGAAAGACACAAAGGACGCTAAATGGCATCAACCATTTTGTGTGTATGATTTTCTTTGCCCTCGTGGGCTGGCAGATCGCAGAATATGGGACCACCCTGTGGAATACAGGGGAAGTCACAGAGACACTGAGGGTCATTTACTATCCTTTCACCTACTGTGTGGCCTTGGGCTGTGCCACTCTGTCTTTGGTTTTTATGACCGACTTATTGAAATCTGTCTTTCAAAAAGATGAGGGTCCAGAGTGAGTTTGACTTTGATAGGAATTATCGGGCTTCTGATCTTACTTGCCGTTTTGTTCTTATTGGGCATGCCCGTGGGTTTCGCCATGGGGATTGTGGGTTTTTGCGGATTCTGGTATGTGGTCTCATTCAAGGCAGCTCTCACAATGGTGGGGATAGACGTATGGATCACATTTTCCAAGTATGGGCTGACCGTGATACCGCTTTTCATCTTGATGGGCTACCTTGCCTTCCACTCGGGGATAGCCGAAAAGCTATACAACGCTGCTTACAAGTGGTTCGGCCATTGGCGTGGTGGGCTGGCAATTGCCACGATAGGTGCTGACGAGCTTTTTGCCGCCATCTGTGGCTCCAATACGGCAACAGCGGCCACCATGGGTGCCGTCGCTTTGCCGCAGATGAAAAAGTATAATTATGATACGAAGCTGAGCAGCGGCACAGTTGTAACCGGTGGCACTTTGGGTACGGTTATGCCGCCCAGCGTGGTCCTCATTATCATCGGGCTTCAAACGGAACAATCCATCGTAAAACTCTTCCTTGGCGGCATTTTGCCTGCCTTCGTTTTAGGGACCTTATTCGTCCTCACCATTTTTGTTCTTTGCCGACTTGATCCTGACCTAGGTCCCCCGGGTCCAAAGACAAGTCTCAAAGTGAAGATAAGATCCCTCACAGGGATCATTGAAGCGATAGCCATATTTGTGTTGGTAATAGGAGGGTTGTACGCGGGCATATTTACACCCACCGAAGCCGGTGCGGTCGGTGTCCTTTTTACACTGATCGTCACCACAGCAACTCGTGGGCTAACGTGGAAGGGTCTTGTCAGCTCTATGATAGAAACGCTGAAGATATCATGTATGGTCTTTTTTCTTGTCACCGGAGCCATAATTTTTGGTCGTTTCCTGGCCGTCACCCGGCTTCCGTTTATGGTAGCAGATTTTGCCTCATCCTTACCAGTGTCTCCTTTTGCTATTTTGGCAATCGTGTTGCTGATCTACCTGATAGGGGGCTGTTTCATGGACTCCTTGGGATTTCTGGTGCTGACGATTCCTATCTTTTTCCCATTGGGAATCGCTCTTGGTTTTGATCCCGTATGGTATGCCATAATACTGACGATGGTAACGACCATGGGAGCAATTACTCCGCCGGTAGGTGTAAATATTTATGTAGTCAAAGCATTGGCTCCGGAAATAGGACTCGGCACCATTTTTAAGAGCGTGAGCTTTTTTCTCTTGGCCTGTATTATTTGCATAATCATTCTAATAATATTTCCGCAGATTGTTCTGGTTATACCTGAAATGGTAAGGGGATAGAAGAAATCATGGTGAAGTCTTTTATGCCGGCAGTGACAACACGTGAAGAGCTGAGAGATCTTCAGCTCAAGAGATTGCAGTGGACCGTAAACCATGCCTATCAAGGATCTCCTTTTTACAAAAAGAGATTGGATGAGGCCGGTATAAGACCTGAGAATATAGGATCCCTTGATGATCTGGAGAAATTACCATTTACCACCGCCGATGATCTGAGAGCCGACTACCCGTTTCCTCTCCTGTCGGTCCCATTGGACAGGGTTGTACGCATCCATGCCTCGTCCGGCACTACGGGCAAGAGGAAGGTACTGTGCTACAGTCGCAAAGACATTGACGACTGGGCCGATATGTTTGCTCGCTGTTATGAGATGGCTGGCTTGACCCGAGAAGACCGGGTGCAGATTGCAGTGGGCTACGGGCTTTGGACTGCTGGTGCTGGTTTTCAGCTCGGCTGTGAGCGCTTTGGTGCCATGTCCATACCAGTGGGACCCGGAAATAGAGACATGCACTGTGAAGTCATGGTAGACCTTCAAAGTACCGTGTTCTGCTGCACTGCCTCCATGGGGCTTCTCATGGCTGAGGAGATTCAACGCCGAAACCTCAGTAGTCAAATTGCCGTAAGAAAGATGATTTTCGGGGCCGAGCGCCATAGTGCAGCCATGCGTAAGAAGATCGAGGGATACTTCGGGATAGATGAAAGCTTCGACATCCCAGGTCTCACGGAACTTTACGGACCGGGCACAGGCCTTGAATGCCAAAAGCATGAGGGAATCCACTACTGGGCGGATTACTACATATTGGAAATCATTGACCCGGAAACCCTCAAGCCGGTTCGGCCAGGGGAAACCGGAGAGATGGTAGTCACGACTCTATGCAAGGAAGCCGTCCCTCTGATTCGGTACCGAACCCGTGACTTGACTCACCTTAAGACCGAACCATGCTCTTGTGGCAGCGTTCTTCCCATGCACGGCCCTCTGCTGGGCCGAACGGACGACATGTTTATCATTCGCGGAGTGAACGTTTATCCCGGCCAGATTGATAATATCCTTTCCCAGGAATATAGAGTTGGGAGTGAATACCAGGTCATCCTCACACGAGTGGCAGGTCAGGACCATATGACGATTCGGGTGGAGCGAGACAGGTCTGCGGATAGGACCCAAGACAAGGCAATCACTGCCAGTCTCGATGATAGTATCAGGCGACATCTCCTTGTTCGAGGAAAGGTGGAGCTTGTAGACTACGGGGCACTACCCCGCACTGAAAGGAAGAGTATGCGAGTTTTTGACCAAAGAGATAGCTACTAATCCTCCTGTGGTCGCATGTGTGGGAATACAGGTTTGGGTGGGAGTATACGGAGGCACCATTGTCTATACTTGCATTCAAATTGATCGCAATACCCGCTTGCCTTTCCGAAACAAGCAAAGTTGCCTTCGTTTGTTTGTTTCTTGTGAATGATCGGAGCGATGACCTCCCTGAAGCAGGCGTCGCAAAGAGACGAGCTGATATCGTCGGGGCCCCAAGAAATCACTGAACTTTTTCCCCACTCCTTGCCGCACTTAACGCATCTGACGCGCAACGTGTTCATTCCCCAAACCTGATCAAGCTCCTTATCCTGCCGTTCACGGAGTCACAGCCACGATTCCGCCGTATCAAAGGGTGGCTTTTCTTATATAGCTTCTACCCAGAAATCAAGGATTATCTTATTCGTAACACCTTAGCGCTTTGAAAAAGGCCGTATTGTGAACGACATTGCTCAGTGAGAGTGAAGCCTCCCCGCCCTTGCGGGCGGGGAGCACGTGGGTCATAAGGCCTTGCTGTTGCTATTTTTGTCATCATCCTCATCGTGTTGTTTATGCAAGGTTAAGTTTCGTGTGAAATACGTCGATAAGGCAAACAGGTCTCAATGCAGACACAAACGGAGTAACCGATATGAGTCCGTATTATGGAATTCCTGAGGAGCTACGCAAAACCCTCGGCGACAGCGAAACAAGCTGCAATGCCGATGGATGGCAGCGCTGGGACGAAGACCTCGTCGGAGAGTTCGGCCGCTGGCTGAGTCGAATCGCAAAAGCATTTGCTGTAGTATTCCTTGCTGGCTCTGCCCTCGTTGCTGCCGCCTGGCTCCGGAACATCTTCTAATACCAATAAGGGCAATATACCCCAATTGACGTTCTTTTTTGTTGCCTTTTTCCGCCTGTCTTTCTACTCTAAAACTATAAATTTAGGCCTTCGAAAAGGTGCTAGCTCCAAGGGTTGTCAGGTTTTCACCCGGCTAAAACTCGTGCCTAAGTGAGCCTAAGGAAAGAACAGCAGCTGATCTGTAATAAAGGCTTGTCAGCTCGAAAACATGGATTGCCCCAACGACAGTTAGATTTCAGGCTGGGTAACTGTCTGAGGGCCTTAGAGAACGTCAGTCCCGTTGTTGTGATATATTTCCATTAGCCCATGACGTAGTTGGCAACCTGGTATTTGTTTAATAAAACCGGCCACAACGGGACTTACGCTGTCTTAGGCCAGAGAGTTTTAGCCAGATTGAAATCTAACTGCCGTTGGGGCCTACTGGCGGCCTGTGTGCAACAGCCCTGTTCTTTCCTAAGGCTCACTAAAACACTCAGACAGTTACCCGGGTGATAACCTGACCAGCCCTGGAGCCAATCAGCCATGGTTTATAAAAGGGCTAAAGCGATACCTGTGAAAAAGTCTCGAAGGACAATTCTTTTGAGTCGAACATAAAGAGAATAATTGAATAACTCCTTTGAACCATCATCATGGGTCAACAAGTTTATGCAAACAAGTGAAAAGGAGTTGTAACTGTTCAGTAGGCGTGGTGTTTCTTGGAATGGCTTGGCGGAAAGCCTTAGTTTTTCCGTGACTTAGCAAAGTGGGAGACCGCAGCCACCGAAGTGAAACGAAGGTGGAATGCGGAGGGGGCAAGGAA